>CAZNSV010000114.1:0-8932 GCA_964575775.1 uncultured Desulfovibrionaceae bacterium | reverse complement strand
CCCGGCGCGCCGATGGCGGTGGTGGCGGACGAGTTCCAGGCCCTGCTGCTGGAGCAGGAGCTGGGCGACTGCTGCGACATCCTGGCCCTGCCCGGTCCCCTGGCTGCGCCCGAGGCCGCTGCGGTGCTCGAGGCCGCGCCCCACGTCGCGGTGCTGCTGCCCCAGGGCAGCACGGCGGACGGCCCGCTCTGGCAGGCCTGGCTCAAGGTCCTGCCCCTGGCCATTCCCGTGCCCTTGCCCAGGGGAGCGACCCTCTTCGCCGCCCGCCTGGCCGGGGTGGACCTGCACCGCACCGTGCTGGACGCCCTGCCCCCGGACTTTGCGCGCAGGCACGCCCTGGCCCCGGAACTGCCCGAGGCCGGCGCGACGCCCAAGGCCGGGAGCGCCTTTGTCCTGCCCTTCCCGCAGCTGAACATCGGCGGTCTGGTCACGGGGGTGATGCAGGAGCTCAAGGCCCTGCACCAACCCAAGATCGACGCCCTGCAGGCGAACAAGGCAGCCACCCTGGACAAGATCCGCACCCACTTCGCGGCCCAGGGGCTGGACCCGGAGCGGGCCCTGGCCGCCGCGGAAAAGGCCCCGCGCCCCTCTCCGGCCCAGATCGGCGATGACATGGCCAAGCAGCTGCTGGCCAAGGGCGACGCCTACAGAAGCGCCGGGCACATCACCGAGGTGCAGCACGGCGAGATTTCCCGCCAGGCCGCCCAGATCCGCGAGCTGGCCCAGCGTTCCCAGGCCCGCCTTGACAGCCAGAAGGCCATGTTCGCGCAGATGCAGCAAAAGGCCGCGGGGCTCAAGGCCTCTGCCCAGGCCCACACCCTGCCCGGCCCGGCCGGAGCGGAAATGGCCGCCCTGGGCCTCACACCGGAAAACGCCGCGCCCATCCTCACGCGGGAGCAGTTCCTGGCGCGCCAGGCCTCGGGACTGGGCTTTGCCCGCAAGGTGATCAAGGGCGTGGACTGCTCGGAGCTGGACCTGCGCGAGATCGACCTGCACAAGGCCGTGCTGGACGGCGTGAACTTCACCCGGGCCGATCTGCGCGGCGCCCGGTTCAGCAACGCCGTGGCCCAGAACCTGGACTGCAGCGAGGCCAGGCTGGACGACGCCAGGCTGGAGGGCGCCCTGTTCCGCAAGTGCGTGTTCGCCAAGGCCTCCCTGCAGGGCATCGCCTGCCGCCGGGCCTCGTTCAAGGACTCGGACTTCGGCCAAGCCGACCTGAGCGGCGCCGCCATGCGCCTCATGCAGGCCGACAAGTGCCTGTTCAAGGCCTGCAACCTGGCAGGGGCGGACCTGAGCCTCATGGTGCTCATGGACTGCGACCTGACCAAGGCCTCCTTCCGCGACGCCAAGCTGCACAAGGTGGTGCTGCGCAACTGCCTCTGCGACGACGCCGTATTCGCCGGTGCCGAGCTGCCCCAGTCCTCCTTCCAGGCCTCCCACGGGGCGCGGGTCAGCCTGGCCGGCGCCAACCTGGACCGCGTGCGCATCATCTCCGGCAGCGCCTTCCCCGGCCTGGACCTGCGGCACAGCACCCTGCGCCGGGCCTATTGCCGCGACAGCGACCTCAGTGACGCCCTCTTCGAGGGCGCTGACCTGCGCACCGCCATCTTCGAGGGCTGCACCCTGCACCGCGCCCGCCTGGACTTCGTGGTGGCCAAGGAGGCCCGCTTCACCAAGTGCGACCTGGAGGCCGCCTCCCTGCGCGGCGTGAACCTGGCCCAGGGCTCCCTGCGCAGGAGCCGCCTGGTGCAGGCCGACCTCAGCGGCGCCAACCTCTTCGGCGTGGACTTCTACAAGGCCGTGGTGGGCAAGACCCAGTTGCGCCTGGCCACCCTCACCCGCACCCTGCTCGCCCACAGAACGGACCTCTTGTCATGAACAGAGAAGACATCATCAACGCCCTGCGCCACAACGGCTGCGTGGAGAACGCCGACCTCGGCGGTGTGGACCTGTCCGGCGCCGATCTCAGTGGGGGGCGTTTCGAGCGCTGCTCCTTCCGGGGTGCGTCCCTGCAGGGCGCCGTCATCGGCAAGACCGGCTTTCGCAACTGCGACCTCAGCGGCGTGAACCTCGCGGCCACGGACCTGAGCAAGGCCGACTTCCGCAAGACCCCCCTGCGCGAGGCCAGGCTCCAGGACGCCAAACTCCACAAGACCATGCTCCAGAACGCCGACCTCAGCGGCGCGGACCTGCGCAACGCGGTGGTGAGCTGGTGCCTCATGCAGAACGCCGTGCTGGACGGAGCCGACTTCGGGGGCGCGCGCATCGAGAAAACCCTGCTGCAACACGCCTCCCTGCGCCGGGTCAACTTCTCCGGCGCCACCCTGCTCAAGGTCAGCTGCACCGACGCCGACCTGGAGGGCGCCTCGTTCCTGGGCGCCGACCTCACCCGCGTCTATCTGCGCGGCAGCAATCTCGCGGGGCAGAACTTCAGCAACCTGCGCCTGCACCTGGTCCAGCTCGATGCCGCGGACCTGCGCCAGGCCGACTTCAGCAACGCCGACGTCACCATGTCCAACTTTTCCAAGGCCCAGCTGCACGGTGCCTCCTTCGAGCACGCCGTTGCCCAGAAAGCCATGTTCAAGGACGCCATCCTGCAGGAGGCCCTCCTCGTGCAGGGTGATTTCCAGCAGTCCGTGTTCACCGGGGCCGACCTCAGCGGGGCGGACTGCTCAAACGCCGTCATGAAGTACTGCCGCCTGAGCCGGGCGCTGCTGCGCGGCACCCGCTGCCTCGGCACGGACCTGAGCTTCGGCGACCTGACCTACAGCGACTGCACCTACGCCGACTTCACCGGCGCCGATCTGCGCATGACCAAGCGCCACCCCCTGCAGGAGGAGCACACGGTCTGGGACAACGCCCTGCTGGAGCCGGAACGCAAGCCCGACGCGGACCTGGCCGCGAGCGAAGCCTGGACGCACCCCCTCTGACCCGCAAGCCACAGGAGAAACACCCATGGATAATCTGGCCCGCAAACGGCAACCCGCCCCGCACCTGGAATACGCCCTGGTCGCGGCCGTGGACGACACCGCAATCGTCGTGGAGCTGCAGGGCAGCCGGTTCGCGGCGCAGCAGAGCGCCAGCTGCCTGCTGCGCCCCGCCCCTGGTGACGAGGTCCTGCTCTCCCTGGACAGCGGCGGACGCTGCTTCATCCTGGCCGTGCTGCAGCGCGCCGCGCCCCAGACCACCCAGGAACTGGCCTTCACCGGCGACGTGCGCCTGCAGGTCCAGCAGGGCTCGCTGCAGCTCATAAGCGAAACCGACCTGACCCTGGCTGCGGGGCAGAGCTGCAACTGCCTGGCCCGGGAGGTGGAGCTCCTGGCCGACACCGCCCAGGTCCGGGTGGAGCGCGCCAACGTGCTGGCCAAGGTCCTGCGCGCCAACCTGCGCACGGTGGGGCTGGTGGCCGGGAACCTGGAGACCACCGCCCGGCGCTGGACGCGACGCCTGCGCGACCTCTTCAGCTACGTGGAGGAGCACAGCGAATACCAGTCGCGCAACAGCCGCCACCTGGTGGAGGAGACCCTGACCATGCACGCCAAGAACGCCTTCCACGTGGCCGACGAGATCGTGAAGGTGGACGGGGAGCAGGTCCAGCTCGGCTAGTGCGTTTTCGCCGTGCAGCGAGGCCCCCTCCTGGACCGATGGCCAATCGTTTCAGGACAATGCATAATAGCATCCAGCCAGTTCCCATGGCAGGATGCTTGATAAGGAGTGCCGTATGTTCATGCTCAGCATGGGGCCGGGAATGAACCTGGCCTTTCCGGATGTCTGCAAGACGCCAATTCTGGGGGCGCCCGTGCCCCTGCCCTACCCGGACATGGGCGCCAGCGCCACCAGCGAGCCCACGGCCGACAACGTGCTCATCGAGTGCACCCCGGCCCTGAACCAAGCCTCGGAAGGCCTGGTCAGCGTGGGCGACGACGTAGGCGTGGAGTTGGGCCTGGTCTCGGAGGACATCTCGGGCGAAACCGTCTACGTGGTGGGCTGCATCACGGTGCTGGTGGACTGCATCCCGGCCCAGCGCCTGACCAGCGTCACGGGGCAGAATGCCATGGGCGTGCTGCCCAACGCCCCCGGAGTCTGCATCACCCCCAGCCAGGTCACGGTGCTGGCCTTGGGCTGAGGCGCGGGAAACCGCAGGACCTGAGGATGTGCCCCAGCACCTTGTCCGAGTCGAAGAACTCCTCGGCAATGGCCCGGGCCGCCTTGCGGTGGCGGGGATAGTCCGCGAGCACGTGCTCGATGGCCGCCGTGGCATTGTCCAGGCCATCGAAGGTCAACAGCCCCTCGCCCACGGGCAGGTAGGTGCCGAAGCCGGTGTCCTCCACGATGACGGGGCGTCCCGCAGCCAGATAGCTGGCCGAGCGGTCCGAGAACCAGCCGGACTTGAGCTGGATGTTCTGCTCCTTGGCCACGGTGAACTCGGCCGTGGAGTTCAGGATGTAGTCGCGGTAATTCCAGATGTCGCGGGAGACCTCCAGGGCGTTCTTGACCACCCAGCCGTGCGCCGCGAAGCGCTCGGCATCATCCTTCATGCCACTCATGGTCAGGTCGAGGGTCACGCCCGGCAGTCTGCGCGGCAGGTCGATGATGCGCTCGTACTTCTCGCACTTGCGCCAGGAGAGCTTCGTGCCCTCGTGCATGATGTCACGGCCTTGGGTGTCCCAGGTGCCGATGGTGGTGAAGCCCGTGCCCGGACCTGCCAGGTTGGGCCACAGGTCCAGCACGATGGGCGCGCGGGTTGGGATGTAATCGAGGTCCGAGAGTTCCACGCCCGTGGAGCCCGTGGGGATGTTGCAGCCCACGGTGAAGATGACGTCGTGGCGCCTGAAGTAGTCCCTGGTCCAAGGGTCACCGGCGACCTTGGCCTGGGTGAAGATGGGGTCCGTGTCGATGATGGCGCGGACCTTGGCCTGCATGAACGATTCCCGCAGGGGGATCACGCCCGAGACGTTCAGGAAGAGATCCGCGCTTGCGCAGTAAGCGTCCACGGCCTCGCGGGGCATGCCGTAGTGCTGCCCCTCGAACTGGCTGGTGTAGGCCCAGCGCCCCCCCAGCCCCAGACGGTCCATCATGGCGCCGATGACGCTGCGGCCGTAAGCCGAGTCCTCGGAGGCGTACCCCTTGACCGGGTCGAAGGGCAGAGCCCAGTCGCCCGTGTCTTCCACAAAGATCACGTCATGCCCCAGCCGTTGGAGGCCTTTGAGGTAGTGCACAAGCAGCCAGACCTGCCCCCCGAGGGGAAAACCCACAAGGTAGCCTCCGACCACGATTTTGAGCGCGCGCATGCCTATGCACCCTTTTCCGCAATGGGTTTGCGATTCGTATGGTTGCGTCCCGGGGCCTGCATGGCCGTGGCCCCCTCACGGACCGTCACCATGGGCACGCCCTCCCGGGCCACCCAGGCGCAGAGCTGGTCCAACTTGTCCGCCGGATAGGGTTCCCAGCCCAGCTTGTCCCCCACGCCGTGGAAACAGAAGACCACCCAACCGCCCCGCGTCAGGCCGTGGTCCTCGATGATCCGCGTCAGCGTCCGCACCGTATCGTCCTCGTGCACCACGAAACGCCGAATGGCGTGGGTGTTGAACGTGGCGGGACTGTTGGCCGCATCCCCCCCGGTACAAACCCGGGCGTAACTCTGCCTGGAAAGGGACTCCACGTCCTCGGTCCAAAAATTGTGGGGGGCGATGTAGGTGTCCACGGCGAAGCCCAGTTCCTGGAGCATGGTCTTGGACTGCTCCATCTCCCGCTGGTAGGAGCCGGCAGCGATGTTCAGCTGAGAGGGAGCGCCGGTGCGAGGCGGCCGCACGTGCAGTTCGGCAATGGTCCGGTCCAGCCAGTAACCGCCCTCGGTGACGCCCAGCGCGGCCAGGTTCTGCACCTCGACCAGGGGCGTTCCGTCCTGATAGAGACCCGCGACGCGCTCGTAACCGTACTGGGTCTGGTAGTGCCCGGGGTCTTGGTCGCAGACGCGCCAGCCGCTGAGCAGCTCCTGGTCGTAGCTCACGGGAATCTGGATGGGGCGCGCGTGGGTCAAGCTGTGCGAGGCGATCTCCCAGCCGCGGGAGGCCAGCTCGCGCACCTGCTCCACGTTCATGTAGTCGGCATTGCCCGAGAGCAGGCGCGAGACCACGATGCCTGCCGTGGCCACCTGCCCCCAACCCTCGAGAATGGGCAGGGCATGGCGATGGACGCTGACGATGCCGTCGTCGAAGGTGAAGGTCACCATGCCTTTGGGAAAGGGCCCGTCAATGGCCCAGGCCAGCGACGGGGCAGCCGCCATGGCCCCGGAAACGGCGAGGAGCGACAGAAATCGACGACGATTCATGGAATGGCTCACTTCACGCACGTATTGGGTTCAGATCGTCCTTTCGGTTTCCATGAAAACCCTGCCCCAGTCCGGAGGCAGCCACAAGTGGAGACCGGGTGTCTTTCTTGCCGTTCCTGCTCCCAGTGTAACACGGCAGTGGAGCACTGGCAGCCCAACAACTAGATATACAAAAAGCCCCCGGTATCCCAGGGGCTTGAATGCTGTCTGGCGGAGAGGGTGGGATTCGAACCCACGTGCCGGTTACTCACCGACAACCCGATTTCGAGTCGGGCCCGTTACGGCCGCTTCGGTACCTCTCCGCTGTCAAGGCAGGCTCGAATTTGAAACATTAGGCCACAATCGGCCGGGATGCAAGCATCTTGTGCGTCAGGCCTCTGGCTGCCCGGCAGAGCTCAGGACGGAAGCGCTCCAGGAACTCTAGCCCAGTCCTTGTCGGGCTCTTCTCCGTCCCTCTCTCCGCCCGGACGGACGCGCCCCGGAAGTCTGGCGACCCCTCGTGCTCAGTCTTCGTCGTTCTCCGCCCCGTTCCTGTCCTCGCCCATGCGAAAGTCCACCTTGATCTTGAACATGCGCTTGGCCGGCAGGTTCAGGATGGGGATGCCGGTCTCGGCGGTGATGCCGTCCAGGGTGGCGCAGACCGCCTCCCAGCTGGGGCCGATGAACGTGAACCAGACGTTGTATTCGTGTTCGCGCAAGTAGTTGTGGGTCACGCCGGTGTGCCGGTTCACGGCGGCCACGAAGGCCTCCATCTTCTCGTCCGGCACCTTGGCCGCGCAGAGGGTGCTGCGCCAGCCCAGGGCCTTGGACTGGAAGTTGGCACCCAGCCGGCGGATGATGCCGCGCTCCTTGAGGGCGCGCACCCGGGCCAGGGTCTCGGCCTCGGTGAGCCCCAGCTCCGCCCCCAGTACGGCATAGGGGCGAGATTCCAGGGGAAATCCCGACTGAATCCGATCCAGAATCTGCTTGTCCAGGGCGTCCATCAGGCCTCGCCTCCCCCGGGGTGACCGCCTGCCGCGCCCCGTTCCGTGCGTTTGGGTTGATAGGTGCACAGGGGTTCCGGCTCCAGGTAGTGCCCCTGCATGGTCTGGGCCCGGGCCCGGCAGCCGCCGCAGACGCGGTGGTATTCGCAGGGGCCGCACTTGCCCCGGTACTGCTCGGGGTTGCGCAGGTTCAGGAACTGGGGCGAGCTGCGCCAGATCTCGGGGAACGGAGTCTGCGTCACGTCGCCGCAGGGCAGGTCCAGGTAGCCGCAGGGCTGCACCACGCCGGTGTGGGAGATGAAGCAGAAGCCGATGCCCCCGAGACACCCGCGCGAGTGGGCGTCCATGCCGAAGGTCTGGGGCGTGACGGCCAGCCCTTCTTCCTTGGCCCGCTGGCGCATGATGCGGTAGTAGTGCGGCGCGCAGGTGGCCTTGAGGTGCATGTCGGTCTGCTTGCGGAAGTCGTAGAACCAGTTGAGCACGGTCTCGTACTCCTCGGCGCTGATGACCTCGGTGCCCAGCTCCGCGGCGCGCCCCGTGGGCACCAGCAGGAAGATATGCCAGGCCGCGGCGCCCAGCCCCTGGGCCAACTTGAAGATGTCCTTGAACACCGGCAGGTTGTTGCGCGTCACCGTGGTGTTGATCTGGAACTCCACCCCGGCGTCCTTCAGGTGCTGGATGCCCCGCAAGGCGCCCTCGAAGGCGCCGGGCACGCCCCGGAAGACGTCGTGGCTGACGGCGTCCGGGCCGTCGATGGAGATGGAGCAGCGCTGGATGCCGCTTTCCCGCATCTGGACGGCATTGAGGGGCGTGATGAGGGTGCCGTTGGGCGCCATGACGCAGCGCAGGCCCTGGTCGTTGGCATGGCGCACCAGCTCGAAGATGTCCGGCCGCAGCAGCGGCTCGCCGCCCGTGAAGATGATGATGGGGTTGCCGGTCTCCGGGAAGGTGTCGATGAGGGCCTTGGCCCGCTCGGTGTCCAGCTCGCCGGGATAGGGCTCAAGGTGCGCCTCGGCCCGGCAGTGCTTGCAGGCCAGGTTGCAGGAGCGCGTCACTTCCCAGGCGACCAGCCGCAGGGGCGGGACGCCGGAGGCAGGGGCGTTGAGCACCTTGCCGGGGTGCCCCCCGGGGTGTCCGTGGAGTTGCTGCGCGTGGGGGTGCTGCATGATGTCGTGATCCTTGTCGCGGTTTGCTGGCGCGAGGCGCTAGGCCTCGTCCCAGTAACGGAGCATGGCTTCGGTGAAGTAGGTGATGATCAGGTCCGCCCCGGCGCGGCGAATGGCCGTGAGGGATTCCAGCATGCAGCGCTCCTCGTCCAGCCAGCCGTTGGCCGCCGCGGCCTTGATCATGGCGAACTCGCCGCTGACCTGATAGGCGCACAGGGGCAGGTCGAACCGCTGCCTGAGGGCGTGCAGGATGTCCAGGTACGGCCCGGCGGGCTTGACCATGAGCAGGTCCGCCCCTTCGGCCGCGTCGGCCTCGGCCTCCAGCAGGGCCTCCCGGGCATTGGCCGGGTCCATCTGGTAGGTCTTGCGGTCGCCGAACTGGGGCGCGGAGTCCGCGGCCTCCCGGAAGGGGCCGTAGAAGGCGGACGCGAACTTCGCCGAGTAGGCGATCA
>CAZNSV010000113.1:0-8933 GCA_964575775.1 uncultured Desulfovibrionaceae bacterium | reverse complement strand
GGCCGACGTCACCCTGTCCGTGACCAGCTTTCCCTACCCCATCCTGCGCAGCTTCAAGCTGAACCAAGACGGCACCATCGGCTACGCCTTTCCGGAAAACGCCGCCAAGCGCTCCCAGGACCTGCCCGAATTCTATCACGATGTTGGGCAGTTCTACTGGCACGACGGTGCCTGGTACTTCAGGAAACGCGCCACACGCGGCGCCAGGGCCTACCCCTTTTTCCTGCCCCGCCACCTGACCCAGGACCTGGACACCCCCGAGGATTGGGAGATCGCCGAGAAACTCTACGGAGCCTTCATCCATGGCCGTGGGTAAGCACCGCCAGCGCGTCCACTGCCTGCTGGCCGCCGGGCGCGGCATCGGGCTGGGGCACCTGACCAGGACCGTGGCCGTGGCCCGCGAGCTCAGCGTCCTGGGCGCGGACGTGACCCTGCACCTGCGGCATCACCCTGACGACTGGCCCGCCCTGGAGCCCCTCACCGCGCCCTTGCCCGTGGAGGTCTGGGACGGCGAGACCCTGCCCCGGGGCGCGCACCGGGCCGAACTGCTCTTGCTGGACTACCGCAGCCCCCTGCCGCCCAGGTTCTGGCAGGACGCGGCCCAGTGCCGCATCGTGGCCGGGCTGGACGACCCCTCGCCCAACCGCCTGCATTGCTCCGTGCTCTTCTACCCCCCCGTGCCCCAACTCACGCAGCTGGACTGGACCGGATTCCGGGGCGAGCTGCGCATCGGCTGGTCCTGGGTCGCCCTCGGGGGGGGCAGTGTGGGTGCCCAACTCAGCCCCCCTCGTCGGACCGGCCCCCTGCGCATCCTTCTGCTCACGGGTGGCGCCGACCCCTACGGCCTGGCCCCGCCCCTGCTCGCGGCCCTGCGCCGTCGGCTGCCCGAGGCCGAGATCACGGCGGTGGTGGGCCCGGCTGCCGCCCTCGAACCCAGTGCCGTGGTGGCCCGAGAGCCCGGCCCCCCGGTGCGGCTGCTGCAGGGAGTCGACCCCGCGGACATGCCCCGCCTGATGCAGGACGCCGACGCGGCGCTCAGCGTGTACGGCGTGAGCGCCCTGGAGCTGGCCGCCCTGGCGGTACCGGCCGTGCTCGTGCCCCTGGACGCGGACCAGCAGGCCAGTGCCGAGGTCCTGGCCCGGACCCGCGCGGCCCTCCTGGCCCCCCTGCCGGATCTGGAGCACCCCACGGAGGCTTGCGAGGCCGCGGCCGAGCTCCTGGCCGGGTTGGTCCACGACCGCCCCCGCCTGCAAACCATGCACAGGGCCGCCGCCGCGCTCAAGCTGGGGCACGGAGCCGGGAACATCGCCCGGGAGCTGATCCGCCTCCTGCACACCCAAAGGAAATTCTATGAGCAATCCGAGGCCTGAGCCCCCCAGCGGGGGCTGTTTCGGTCCGCTGCTGGACGAGGTGCAGGGCTTTGCGGTCATGGACTGCCGGCGCTGCGGGTTCAAGCACGTGCACCCCAGGCCCACGGCGGAGGAGCTGCGGCGCATCTATCGCCACGAGTACTACGAGCAGGACAAGCCCTGCATGATCGAGCACCAGGCCGAGGACGCGCCCTGGTGGCGGCTGGTGGACGACCGGCGCCTGGAGTTCCTGGAGCGAGAGGCCCCGGCGGCCCCCTGCCGCAGCCTGCTGGACGTGGGTTGCGGCACGGGGCGCTTTCTCCTGCGGGCCAGGGAGCGCGGCTGGCAGGTCCGGGGGCTGGAGCCCTCGCGCCGGGCCGCGGCCCATGCCAGGGAGCAGGGGCTGGCGGTGGAGGAGTGCTTCCTGGACGAATACCAGGCCGATCAGACCGCGCCCTTTGCCGCCGTGACCATGCACGAGGTCCTGGAGCACATCCCGGACCCGGGGGCCCTGGTGCGGCGCTGCGTGGAGCTGCTGGCCCCGGGCGGCCTGCTGGCCCTGAGCGTGCCCAACGACTACTCGCCCCTGCAAGGAGTGCTGCGCGACTTGGGCACCCGCCCCTGGTGGGTGGCGCCCCCGCATCATCTCAATTTCTTCGATTTCGCGTCCCTGCGCGGACTGCTGGAGCGTAGCGGGCTTGCGGTGCTGCACGAGGAGGGGAGCTTCCCCATGGAGCTCTTCCTGCTCATGGGCGACAACTACCTGGACGACCCCGCCTTGGGGCGCCTCTGCCACGGCAAACGCAAGCACCTGGAGCTGGCCCTGGAGCAGGCCGGGCGGCGCGATCTGCTGGACGGGCTGGGGCGCGCCCTGGCCACGGCCGGTCTGGGACGCACCATCTGGATGGTGGGGCGCAAACCTCTGCACGGCGGAGAACCGACATGCGACTGAAGGAGAGCGTGGCCCTGGTGACCGGAGGCGGGCGGGGCATCGGGCGGGCCGTGTCCCTGGCCCTGGCCCGGGAAGGCGCGGTGGTGGAGCTCGGCTGGGTCCAGGACGCGGCCGCGGCCCAGGCCACGGCGGAGGAGATCCACGCCAACGGCGGGCAGGCCCACTGCCTGCAACTGGACGTGCGCGAGGAGCAAATCGTGCGCGCCGCCATGACCGCGCTCGAGCAGCGGCACCAGCGGCTGGACATCCTGGTGAACAACGCCGGGATCAACCGGCCCAACGACTTCGACCAGGTGGAGCTGGAAGACTGGGACGCCATCATGGCCGTGAACCTGCGCGGCCCCTTCCTGGTGCTGCGCGAGGCCCTGCCCCTGCTGCGGCGCTCCCAGGCCGGGAGTGTGGTGGCCATCGGCTCGGTGAGCGGGCAGTACGGCGGCCCCCGCCCGCCCCCCTACGCCGCGAGCAAGGCCGGGCTGATCTCCCTGACCCAGGTGGCGGCCCGCTTCTGCGGCCGCTGGGGCATCCGCTGCAACACCGTGGCCGCCGGGCTCATCGCCTCGGACATGGCCGCCGCCGGGCTGGCCGCTCCGGCGGTGCAGCAGGCAGCGGAAGCCATCATCCTCAAGCGCCTGGGCCGACCCGAGGAAGTGGCCGCCGCCGTGGTCTTCCTGGCCTCTGCCGAGGCGAGCTACATCACGGCCCAGACCATCAACGTCAACGGCGGACTGTATTTCTGAGGAGGTGACCATGGACCCCGCGCGCCTCTGCGCCCTGGAAGCACTGGCCCGCACCATGCGGGCCTCCATCGTGACCATGAACTGCCACGCCGGCTCCGGTCACCCCGGGGGTTCGCTCTCCTGCGTGGAGCTGGTGGCCTGGATCTTTCACGAAGAGCTCAAGGCCAGCCCGGAGCAGTTCGCCCAACCGGACCGGCACCGTTTCGTACTGTCCAAGGGGCACGCCTGTCTGACCCTCTACGCGGCCCTGGCGGCCAAGGGCTTCTTCTCCCCGGAGGAGTTCAAGCGCCTGCGCCACCTGGGCGGCACGCTGCAGGGGCACCCGGACCGGCTCAAAACCCCGGGGGTGGAGTTCAATTCCGGCTCCCTGGGCCAGGGCTTCTCCTTTGCCTGTGGCGCGGCCCTGGGCGCCAAACGCGCGGGCTGGGCCTCGCGGGTCCACGCCCTGTTGGGCGACGGGGAATGCAACGAGGGCGAGGTCTGGGAGGCCTGCATGTTCGCCGCCCACCACGGCCTGGACAACCTGGTGGCCGTGATCGACTACAACAAGCTGCAGAGCGACGACTACTGCGAGAACGTCACGGCCCTGGAGCCCCTGGCCGACAAGTTCCGGGCCTTCGGCTTCCGTGTGCTGGAAATCGACGGCCACGACTTCCGCCAGATCGGCGCGGCCTTCCACCAGGCCCGGTGCCTGCCCGGCAAGCCCTGCGCCATCGTGGCCCACACCGTCAAGGGCAAGGGTGTCTCCTTCATGGAGAACACGCCCAAGTGGCACGGCAGCATGGCCCCCCAGGGCGAGGAGCGCACCTGCGCCCTGCGCGAGTGCGGCTGCCTCGACGCGGCACAAGAGCGGATCAACCATTGAGCACAGGAGCAGCGTGTGTCCGAAACCATGCGTGACGCCTTCGGCAGGGTGCTGGTGGAACTGGCGGGCCAGCGGGACGATTTCGTGGTCCTGGACGCCGACGTGGCCGGGGGCACGGGCACGGCCGTGTTCCGCCAGGCCTACCCCCAGCGGTTCATCCAGTGCGGCATCGCGGAGCAGAACATGTTCGCGGCAGCCGCCGGTCTGGCCAGCACTGGGGTGATCCCCGTGGTGACCTGCTACGCGGTCTTCGCGGCCATGCGCGCCGTGGAGCAGGCCCGCAACGCCATTGCCTACCCCGATTTCAACGTGAAAATCGCGGCCAGCCACCTGGGCCTGGACGTGGGGCCGGACGGCGCCACCCACCAGTGCCTGGAGGACATCGCCATCTACCGCGCCATCCCCAACATGCGCGTGGTCTCCCCCGCGGACCCCGTGGAGCTGGCCGCCGTGGTCCCCTGGCTGCTGGACAACCACGGCCCCTGCTATCTGCGCACCGGCCGCTCGCCCCTGCCCCGCGTGTTCCGGGAAGGACAGACCTTCCCCCCGGGCCGGGCCCTGTGGCTGCGCGAGGGGGACGATGCCGCCATCCTGGCCGTGGGCGTCATGGTGCATCGGGCCCTGGACGCGGCCCAGCTGCTCGAGGCAGAGGGTATCCAATGCTCGGTGCTGAACATGTCCTGGCTCAAGCCCCTGGACGCCGAGGCCGTGACAGAGGCGGCCCAGCGTTGCGGCGCCGTGGTCACGGCCGAGGACCACACCATCCTCGGCGGGCTCGGTGGCGCCGTGGCCGAGGTCCTGGGCGAGCGCTGCCCCGTGCCCCTGCAGCGCGTGGGCATCCGGGACGTGTTCGGCGAGTCCGGCGAGCCCGACGACCTGGCCCGGGCCTACGGCCTGGATGCCCCGGCCATTGCCCAGGGCGTGCGCGAGGTGCTGCGCCGCAAACCCCAGCAGGGGCGGGCGTGAGCACCCGACCGGACCGCGTCGTGGTTCAGGCCGCCTCCCGCAGCTGGAGCGGTGGGCCCGACCTCTGCATGAATCCCGTGGAGGGGCGCCCGGCCGTGGCCTGGACCGTGGAGCAGGCCCGCCGGACCTGGCCCGGGGTGCCCGTGGTCATCGCCGCCCCTGCCTTTGATGCCGGGGGCGCCCTTGATGCCCTTGATGCCCTGGCAGGCCCGGACGTGCGCCTGCACTACAGCCACGACGCCAGCCCCCTGGACCGGCTCCTGGCCGCCACTGCGGACCTGCCCCCCGAGGCCTTGTTCCTGCGGGTGGACGGCCTGCATCTGGGCTGGCGTCCCGCCCTGGCCAAGGAGCTCCTGGAGCGCGCCGCCGCCGAGGGGCTGGACCTGGCCAAGGCCCCGGACGACTACCCCATCCAGCTCACGGCGGACGTCTACCGCGTGGGTGCCCTGCGCCGCCTGGCTCCCCTGCTGGGGGACAACGACGCGGCCTGGCGCGTGCACCCCAAGTACGCCCTGTTGCGGCGACCGGAGCTGTTCCGCGCCGCCCGGGTGGAGCCCATCGCCACCGTGCCCCTGCAGGAATTGCGGGAACTGCGAGAGCGCTGCCGCGCCGTCTACCGGCAGGGGCGTCTGGAGGTGAACGCCGCCGCCATCCCGGCGGGCGATCAGTTGAGCTTTCACTACGAGCTGGCCCTGGCCCGGCTCGACCCGGGGCTGCGCGTGCTGGACGCGGCCTGCGGACCGGGCTACGGCGCCGCCCTGCTGGCCAAGGCCCTGGGCAAGGGGGGGCGGGTCACGGCCCTGGACCTGGACGCACCCACGGTGGAACTGGCCCGCGACTCCCACGGGGCGGACAACCTGGAGTTCCGGGTGGGCGACGTGACGGCCCTGCCCTTCGGCGCGGGGGAGTTCGACGCCGTGACCAGCTTCGAGACCCTGGAGCACGTGCCCCCGGAACCCTACTTCCGGGAGTTGCGCCGGGTGCTGCGCCCCGATGGGCTGCTGCTGCTCAGCACGCCGCAGAATCGCCTGGGCGCTGTGCCGGTGAACCCCCAGCACCTGCGCGAATACAGTCTGGAGGAGCTCCTGGCCCTGGCCGAGCCCTGCTTTGCCCCCCTGGAGCTGCTGGGCATCAAACAGGGGCGGATCATTTTTCCCGACGACCCCCGGGGGCAGAACACCTTCGCGGTGTTCCGGCGGCGAACCTGACGCACAGGTCGGGCCGGGGCTCAAGCCCCCGGCACGAGGCCCAGGGTCGCGGCGTGGCGCCGCAGGAAGGCCGCGCCGATGCGGCTGTGGAAGCACGAATTGAGCTCGTCGGGCCGGAAGCGTCGCCAGAAGGCCCGCTGCAGGGCCTCGTCCGCCTCGCTCTCCTCCCAGGTCCCGTCCAGCCGGGCCAGCATCTCCTGGGCCAGCTCGCAGATCTCCTCGCCCGAGTTCTCCACCAGCTCCAGGTCCGGGTCGTTGAATCGCTCGATGGGGCAGCGGCCCAGCCCCGCGGCCAGCACCTCGTCCAGAGTGAGCACCCGCCCCAAGGCGCGGGAGCGGATCAGCTTGAAGATGCTCAGGTTCCGGGGGTCGCAGGTGGGCACCAGTTCCACGCGCACCAGGTTCACGGTGGCCACCGGACGCCGGAAGATCTCGGCCACGTGCACCAGCCCGCTGGGCACCCCCAGAAAAAAATGGCAGCGCGCCGCCAAATAGACATCCAGGAAGGGGTCCCCCACCCCCTGCCCCGCATAGTCCAGGAACCCCGGCACAGCCACGGCCAGGGGCTCCGCCACCACGGAGCCCATGCGCAAGCTCTGCAGCCCGGCGGCGGACAGGGCCCGCACCGCCGGGGCCATGCGCTCGATGCGCATGTTGCGGTGCCGGTTGTCGTCCTTGTTGTTGGGCAGGCCGCTCTGCCCGGCCAGGGACTCCAGATAGGCACTGTCGCGCCCCAGGACACAAACGTGGGGGCGTTGCGGATCCAGCCCCAGCTCCTGCATGCGCCGTTGCCCCTGCCGGTCTTCGGCGGCGGTGAAGCGCGGCTGATCCGTGCCGCGCTGCATGACGCACCCTACGTCCCGGGTGTAGCGGATGCGGTGGGTGTTCATGACGTGCAGGTGGCGCTCCCCCAGGTCGAAGAGCCGCACGGCCTCGTCGATCCAGGCGCACCAGGGGTGGATCGGCATGCGCCGGGCAAAGAGCCGCAGCAGCGCCGGGTTGCTCACCCGGTTGTCCTTGACGTAGTAGAGGTCCAGGCTGCGTGGCGGCGCCAGGCCCAGGGCGCGCTGGTTCAGGGCGATTTCGCAGTCCAGGGCCAGGTGGCCGATGCGCTCGGCGTAGATGCGCCCCACCCTGATGGTGCGCCAGGGGCGCAAGAGCAGCACCAGGGCAGCGGCCAGGCCCAGGGGCAGCAGCCGCGCCAGGGCAGGCAGAGCCCGGGCCGGTTCCAAGGCGCGGGCCGGAAAAAACTCCCCCCGCAGATGCAGCACAATGCGGGGGCGGAAACACAGCAGCCCGGCCCAGACATCCAGCGCGGCCAGTACGTTGTCGTGGTCGTAATGCAGCCCGCAGGCCACCACCAATTCGGAAGGGCGGCGCAGCATCCGGCGCAGCAGGGAGCGGTTGTGCCAGGAGACCAGCCCCTGAAAGTGGTGGACCTCGTCCGCGTCGTAGCGCAAGGGGCGGTCGCGCTCGGGCACCAGCAGCACCAGCCGGGCGCCCGGCCAGGCCGTGCGCAGGTCGGCCAGGCACCGGCGCACCTGCTCGCGGGGGGCGGTGCCGAGAATCACCAGGGAGCGGGAAGCGGGGGTCTTCATGCGGTCCGGGTTGGCAAAAATCCCATTTTTCTTCAGGGTATGCCTTGTGGCTGACCCTGTAAAGCGCTATTGCAAGCTCTGTTCCGAATCAAGAAGCAACCTGGGGAGTCTGCCCACCGCCCTGGACAATTCCCCCTGCGCATGCCACGGAAACCAGCCATGACCGATCCTCTTGCGGACAGCTTTTCCCTCGACCAGACCATCGTGTTCGTCGGCGGCGGCCTGGAGGCCCTGCCCGGCATCCGCCTGGCCCGCGAACTGGGCCTGCGGGTGGCGGTGACGGACGGCTCCCCCGAGGCCCCGGGCCTGGCCCTGGCCCACGAGCCCGTGTTGGCCAGCACCTACGACCCCGCTGGCACGGTGGCGGCGCTCGAACCCGTGGCCCGTCGGCTCGGGGGGCTCTCGGGCGTGCTCTGCATGGCCACGGACACGCCCCATACGGTGGCGGCGGTGGCCCAGGCCTTCGGGCTCGTGGGCCCCAGTCCGGAGACGGCGGCCCTGGCCATGGACAAGCTGGCCATGAAGGAGCGCTTCGCGGCGGACGGGGTGCCTGTGCCGTGGTTCGCCCCTGTCCCGGAAGCCGAGACGCTGCTGGGCATCATGCGGCAAGAAGGCCCGCCCCTGGTGCTCAAGCCCGTGGACAGTCGTGGTGCCAGGGGCGTGCTGCTCCTGCGGGGGGGCGAGACCCCCGACCGGCTCCGGGCCGCGTATGCCGAGGCCCTGGCCCACTCCCCCACGGGGCGGGTCATGGTGGAGCGCTTCCTAGACGGCCCCCAGATCAGTACGGAGTCCCTGGTGGTGCGTGGGGTCTGCCGGACCCCCGGCTTTTCGGACCGCAACTACGCCCTGCTGGAGCGCTTCGCGCCGCACATCATCGAGGACGGTGGCGAGCTGCCCTCGTTCCTGCCCCCGGAGGTCCAGGACGCGGTGCGGGACCTGGCGGCCCGGGCTGCCCGGAGCCTGGGCATCGTCAACGGCGTGGCCAAGGGCGACCTGGTGGTGCACCAGGGGCGGCCCTACGTCATCGAAATGGCGGCCCGGCTCTCCGGGGGGGATTTCTGCTCCCACGAGATTCCGCTGAACACCGGGGTGGACTTCGTGGGCTGCGCCATCCGGGTGGCCCTGGGCCGCCCCTTGGAGGAGGACGCCCTGACCCCCCGGTTCCAGCGCGGGGTGGGGCAGCGCTACATCTTTCCCCGGCCCGGGGTGGTGGAGGCGGTGCTGGGCGAAGCAGAGGCCCGCGCCCTGCCCGGGGTGG
>CAZNSV010000112.1:0-8951 GCA_964575775.1 uncultured Desulfovibrionaceae bacterium | reverse complement strand
TTTCCCGGAAGCGTTGCAGATGCTGCTCCCGCTGCGTTTCGGGTATCATCCCGGCCACGATCTGCAGGCGCTGGCGGAACTCCTGGAGTCGTTCGCGGGGAAAGTACTCGCGCCAGTACTGAAAGAGGAAGGTATAGGCCTGCCAGGTTTGGTCGCTATCAACGGCGAAGAGCAGCGTATCGGCCTGCACCCTGGTGATCAGGGCCGCAGCGATATCGTGCAACCCGGCCCTGCTGTCCAAAAAAGTCACATCCGGCCGAGCCTGTTCCTCCTGCTTTGCCACCAGGCGTTTGAGCCGTTCACTCCAGGACGCTGCCGTGCCGGAACCGGTATCGGCATAGCAGCGGGCCAATTTGGGGAGATAGTGTTCGGTTTTTAAGCCATAGGCCGGCACGACGCGGATTTCGCCTGCCAGGGATACAGACAGGGGGCTGCGAGCGTACATCTCCGACTCGATCAGGTCCGCTTGCCCCACTCCGTCTTCCACGAACCAGTCAACAATGCCGTAGTCCGGGAGATGGTCCTGGGGGAGCAGCAGGCTGCTCACGCCCGGAGACTCGAGGTCCAGGTCGAAGACCAGAACCTTTTTGCCCTGCCTGGCCAGATGCCAGGCCCAGAGCACCAGAGCGGTGGAGCGCCCCACCCCGCCCTTGATGCCGAAAAAAGTGACCCGCTTTGCCGAGGGCGTATCTTCCGTCAGGTCTGATGGTTTCCAATCCTGCCCCACAATCTGGCGGTCCAACAAGGGGACGCCCAACGGTTGATCCTCGTTCGGGGACTGGGGAAAGAGCAGATTCTCGAGGGAGAGGTGGCGTTCAATTCCGGGCAGTTCGGGCTGGTGCAGGATGCAGGACACGGCGGGATAGCCATAAGGCCCCAGCGCCTGGCTCAACTGCTGTCTGAAGTCCTCCAGAAGGCTGGGGTCGTAGGCGTCGGCTTCCTTGGGCAGGAGCACACGGATGCGGCCGTTCAGGTCGCGCACCAGGATCGGTTCTGCCCCCAACGCTTGGCCCATTGTTCCGGCCACTACGCGGGCTGCTTCCAGGGCAGCGTTGAAGAGTACGGGCTTGGGCTGGCTCATGAGATGATCCCATCCAGTCGTGCCTGGGTCAACACATGTATGGTTATTTCGACCTTGGAGTGTAGCATCCGTGTGATTTCGGGGTCGAAGACCGCATCGGCGGCGTAACGCAGGCTCAAGTCCCAGCTTTGCAACGTCGTGTCCGTGGGGTCAAGCATGTTTGCATAGCGGGCATCATTTCTGCCGGAGCAAAAAGTGAAAAAGGCCTGCCAGAGCTTGTCGATGTGCACCTTATGGCCGGGCTCCTGCGGCCTGCCTTTATCACCCAACGGCATCCCCAGGCCCTGCATCACGGCTTTCAGGGCGCATTCGGCAGCCAGGCCGTAGAGCTGATAGGCGTTGCCAAGACGCGAGTCGCAATGGAGAAATTCAGCGTCGTTCCAGTGCCGGTGGGCTGCGGAGTGGAAGTCCGGATTCATGGGCTGGACCTCATATCGCGCTGCTCCCTACTCCGGTGCCCGCTCGATGGCGGCGCCCAGGGCCGTGAGTTTGCGGGCCATGTCCTCGTAGCCGCGCTCCAGGTGGTAGATGCGCTGCACCTCGGTGCGTCCCTTGGCGGCCAGACCGGCCAGGACCAGGGACGCGCTGGCCCGGAGGTCCGAGGCCATGACCGGCGCGCCGATGAGCCCCTCCACCCCGCGCACGTGGGCGCTGCGGCCCGAGAGCTTGATCCGCGCCCCCAGCCGCACCAGCTCCTGCACGTGCATGAAGCGGTTCTCGAAGATGGTCTCCTCGATGACCCCGGAGCCGCCGGAGACCGTCATCAGCGCCATGACCTGGGCCTGCATGTCCGTGGGGAAGCCGGGGTAGGGCAGGGTGGTCACGTCCACACAGGTCAAGGGGCGCGCCCGGCGCACCAACACCCCGCCGTCGGCCTGCTGCGTGAGTTCCACGCCCATTTCGCGCAGCACCGCCACCACCGCCTCCAGTTCATGGAAGGGGCAGTCGCGGATCACGACCTCGCCGTCCGTGATGGCGGCCGCCGTCATGAAGGTTCCGGCCTCGATGCGGTCGGGCATGATGCGGTAGCGACAGCCCTGCAGCCGCTCCACACCCTGGATGCGCAGCAGGCTGGTGCCCTGGCCGGTGATCCTGGCGCCGCAGGCATTGAGGAAGTCGGCCAGGTCCGCCACCTCGGGTTCGCGGGCCGCGTTCTCCAGGATGGTCTCGCCCTCGGCCAGGCTGGCGGCCATGAGCAGGTTCTCGGTGCCCCCCACGGTGGGAAAGGGGAACACGATGTGCGCGCCCTTGAGGCGCTTGCAGCGGCCGTGGATGTACCCGGCCTCGAGGTCGAACACCGCGCCCATCTTCTCCAGGGCGCTGAGGTGCATGTCCACGGGGCGGGCGCCAATGGCGCAACCGCCGGGCAGGGCCACCTTGGCCTCGCCCAGGCGCGCCAGCAGCGGCCCCAGGCAAAGCACCGAGGCGCGCATGGTCTTGACCAGCTCGTAGGGCGCCTCCACCTGCAGGGTGCCGGGGGTCACCTCCACGGTGCCGTTGCCCTCGTCCGTGCGGTGGCAGCTGCAACCGAGAATCTCCAGGAGCTTCAGGGTGGTGTTGATGTCGCGCAGCCTGGGCACGCGCTCGAAGGTGATGGTGCCGTCCACCAGGGGCGCGGCCAGCAGGATGGGCAGGGCGGCATTCTTGGCGCCGCTGATGCGCACTTCGCCGGAAAGGGGTCTCTGGCCGTGAATGATCAGCTTGTCCATGACAGGGTCTCTCCTGGGGTTCGGTTCTCGGTGTGGTGCCGCAATTTTACACTTGACGCCGCCGGAAGCAAGGGCTAATGTGTCACTCTTTACGGCGGGAGTAGCTCAGTAGGCAGAGCACATGGTTGTGGCCCATGTGGCCGTGGGTTCAAGTCCCATCTCTCGCCCCATTTCGCTTTTTGTAAGCCGCACTTCGGTGCGGCTTTTTTCTTTGCGGCAAGGCGTTGTCCGTGAGTCCAGCGGGCCGTCCGGACTGAGGGCCGCGTTCTCCTCTCAATCCCACCACGTCGGGCCAGTGCGACGGGGCTGCGACTCCGCCCCCGCACGAGGCAACATGTTGCCCTCCATCACTTTCCGCTTGTCTTGTCGCTGGTTCTCCAGCTAGGGTCATGTTGTAACAAGGGGCGCTCGACAGGGCAGCTCCATGCAGGTCGCATCTCGGGGGGCCGGGAATCGTGGTGGGGCATGATCCGATACTGCCGTACAGGATGGGGGCCACAGTCCTGGGCACTCTTGTGGTGCCGCGTGGGGCTGGTGTTGCTCTGCGCGGTGCTGTTCTTTGCGGGCAGTGCTGCTGCAGCGCCTGCCGGACTGCGGGTCTGGCTGCTCCCGGACCCTGACGCCAGCCTGGACAGTGCGGGCGCGCTAGCGCCCGCAGCGGCGAGCCACTACCGCCTCGTGCCGGACAACACGGTGGCGCTGAGCGGCGATTCAGGGGCCTGGTGGCTGCGGCTCGAATTCCCCCCGGATTGGACACCGCCTCCCGATCCACAGGATCTGCGGCTCGATTTCGACTGGCCCAATTTTTGGGAGTGGGGCGAGATCCGCGACCTCTCCTTCTTCGCCCCCACTGCTGAAGGCGGCTTCTCCGAGGCCGTGCACGTGGCCGCCGGGCGCACCGCCGCCGCCTTCGACCGGGTCGAGCCCTATACCTTCCCTTTGCGGCACTGTCTCTCCGCCGAGGCTCCCTGCCTGCTGCGCATCGCCTCGAGCCCCGTCCAGTTCACCCTGCAGGTGCGCGACGGCGCGGAGCGTTTGCAGGCGGAGCGCCGCGCCATCTTCACCTTCTCCCTGTACTACGGCATCATGTTCTCCCTGGTCGTCTTCAACCTGGCCATGTTCTTCACGCTGGGGGAGAAGGGCTACCTGTGGTTCTGCGCCTACGCCGCAGCAGAGGCGGGGCTTTTCCTCTACACCAACGGCATCCTCTTCCTGCTGTTGCAGGCAGAGGACCTGCTGCTATTGTCCCGGCGTGGCAACATGCTGCTGGGGCTCATTGCCCTGTTCACGGGGCAGTTCGCGCGCACCTTCCTGGGCGCCGCCCCGGCCTTGCGACGCTGGGACCTGGCCATCAAGGCCTACATGGCCTTCGGCGTTCTGGTCGCGGGCCTGTCCTTCCTGCCCGGTGCGGGATACGACTTTGCCAAGAACGTGGCCCTGGGCACGGCCCTGGGCCCTTACATCGTGATCGGGGCCGGTATCGCGAGTTGGCGACAGGGGCAGCGGCAGTTGAGTTGCTTTCTGGGGGCCTGGGTGGCCTGGGCCGTGGGGGGGCTGGTCTCGGCCCTGGCCTATGCCCAGGTCCTGCCCGTGAACTGGCTGACCTTCAACAGCTTCCAGGCCACTTCGGCCCTGGCCGGCATCCTGCTGACCCTGGCCCTGGCCCAGCGGGTGGGCGTCATCCGCAGGGAGCGCGAGGTGGCCAAGGCCACGGCCCAGGCCAAGAGCCGCTTCCTGGCCACCATGAGCCACGAGATCCGTACCCCCATGAATTCCATCCTGGGGCTCACGGATCTGGTGCTGCATACGGAACTCGACCCGCGCCAGCGCGACTGCCTGGAGACGGTGCGCGAGTCCGGCAGCCACATGCTGCAACTGCTCAACGACATTCTGGATTTCTCCAAGCTCGAGGCACGCCGCATGGTGGTGGAGACTGTGGACTTCAGTCTGCACGCGCTGCTGCGCTCCCTGGTCAGGGGCCTGGACGTGCAGGCCCAGGCCGGAGGGGTGACGCTCGCCCTGGAGCTGGCCCCCGTCCTGCCGGACTGCGTGCGCGGCGATCCGGCCCGGCTGCGCCAGATCCTCGTGAACCTGGTGGGCAATGCCATCAAGTTTTCCCCCCAGGGGCGCGTACGCGTGGTGGTGGATACGCCGCAGGCGCCCCCGAATCAGGAGGGCCCGATCCGGTTCCGCGTGATCGATTCCGGGGTGGGTATCCCCCCGGAACAGCAGACCCGCATCTTCGAGCAGTTCAGCCAAGCCGAGAGCTCCACCGCCCGCAAGTTCGGCGGCACGGGGCTGGGGTTGGCCATTGCCAAGGAGCTGGCGGAACTCATGGGGGGCACTCTGGGCGTCAACTCCGCCCCAGGCCAGGGGAGTGAGTTCACCCTGCACGTCCCGCTGCCGTCCGGAGATCCCTCGGCCCTGGGCAGCACTGCCGAGCCCGAGCAGGCGCCCAGGGTTGGGGGGGCGCCCCTGCGGATCCTCCTGGCCGACGACAACCGCGCCAACATCAAGGTGGCCGGGCTGCACCTGGAGCGCCTGGGCTACCGGGTGGACAGCGTGGAGACCGGCAAGGCCGCGCTGGAAGCCCTGGCGCGGCGACGCTACGACCTGGTGCTCATGGACGTGGAGATGCCCGAAATGGACGGCCTGGAGGCCACACGGCGCATCCGGGCCGGAGAGCAGGGGGTGCTGGACCCCACGGTGCCCATCGTGGGGCTGTCGGCCTTTTCCCAGGGCGAAATGGCCGATCGCTGTCGGCTCTGCGGCATGAGCGACTACGCGGTCAAGCCGGTCAACTTCCACGAGCTCGCCGTGGTCATCAGTCGTCTGGTGCGGGGGCGGTCGCCCGTGACCCCTGCGCCCCTACCCGAAGGGAGCTGCGCGGAGCCCGAAGGCCCGGCGGTGTACGATCCCGAAGCGGCCCTGACCGCCCTGGGCATCACCCGGGAGCAACTGGCCCAGATCCTGGTCATCTCTCTGGAGGAGCTGGCCCAGCTGCGTCGGGAGCTGGGGCGGGGGCTGGAGAGGGGCGACATCCCGCATGCCGCGCGCCAGGTCCACACCATGCGCAGCTCCGCCGGGACCATCGGGGCCATGCGGCTCTTCCAGGCCACCAGGCCCCTGGAGCGGCATCTGCGCACCCAGGGCCTGGAAGGCCATGCCCCGCTGCTGCAAGTCCTGGATGCAGAGTTCGCCGCCTTGGCGCGGGCATTGCCAGTGGACCTGGGAGAACTGCTTCTGCAGCGATAGGGTCCACCAGCAGTTCTCCCGCGTCCTTCCGGCATCCCGCGCTGCGGCGCCCCCTTTCTTACCCCCGGCGCAGGACCAGGCGCCGCAAATCCGTGATTGGTTCCAGTTTCAGGAGCAGACCCGCCCCCAAATAGCTTGCCGTGAGCAGCGGCAGCAGCACCACCACGCCCAGGCGCGGGGACCAGGGGGTCAGACCCGTCCAGAGCAGCAGGCCGCCCTTGGCCGCTGCCCAGAGCGCCAGGCTCAGCCCCAGGCAGAGCAGGGTGTTGCGCCGGGTGGCGGAGGTGGGGGGCAGCAGGCCAAGGCGCCGGAGCCCCAAATGGAGGAGCAGGGCGTTGCACCAGCCCCCGAGGCTCAGGGCCAAGGCCAGGAGCGGCGTCTGTTCCAGGTGCAGCGCCACGGGGATGCAGGCCACGAAGAGCAGCAGCCCAGCCAGGGCGGCGCGCAGGGGCAGCCGCGTATCGTTGCGGGCGTGGCAGGCCGAAGCCAGGGGGCGGATGGCCGCAAAGGCCGGGAGCCCCAGGGCCAGGGCCAGCAGGGTCTGCCCCGTGCCCTGTACCGCTGCGGCGTCGAAGGCGCCATGGCCGAAGAGCAGGGCGGTGATGGGCTCGGCCAGGGCCGCCAAACCGGCGGCGGCGGGCAGGCTGATGCAGAGGATCAGCCCCAGGGCCTTGCGCAATACGGCGTCGAACGCGTCCGTGCGCCCGGCGGCGGCCAGACCGGCCAGCTCCGGCAGGGCGGCCATGCTCACGGCGATGCTGAAGACCCCCAGGGGCAGCTGCACCAGCCGATCCGCGTAATAGAGCCAGGACACCCCGCCATGGGGCAGGCCCGCGGCGGCCAGGGTCGCCAGCAGCCCGGCCAACTGCAGGCCCGAGGCGCCCAGGAGCACGGGCCCCACGTCGCGCCCCAGACGACGGACCTCGGGGTCACGCGGCTGCAGGGGGCCGTGCAGGGTGAAGCCGTGGCGCAGCAGGGCGGGTTGCTGCACCAGCCATTGCAGGAAGCCTGCCACGGGCACGGCCCAGGCCAGGGTGTGGGCGGGCGAAAGTCCCAGCAGCCAGGCCAGGAGGGCCGCGGCCATGAGGGTCAGGTTCATGGCCACGGGGGCCAGGGCCGGAGCCAGGAAGTGCCCCCTGGCGTTGAGCACGCCCATGCTCACCGAGGCGGCCATGATGCACACCCCATAAGGGGCGCAGAGCCGCAGCATGCGTGCGGTCTCGGCCAGGAGGAACGGGTCGTTGCGCAGCCCCGGGGCCATGAGCGTGGCCAGGGTCTGGGGCAGGAGCATGCAGAGCAGGCAGAGGGCGCCGCTGAGCAGCAGGACCCAGAGCAGCACGGCGCGGCTGAAGGCAAAGGCGCGCGATAACCCTTGAGGGCCCTGTGAGCCCTGGGCGGCCAGGCGGGAAAAGGCCGGGACAAAGGCCAGGCTCCAGGCGCCTTCGGCAAAGAGGCGGCGCAGCAGGTTGGGGATGCGGAAGGCCAGGAAAAAGGCATCGGCCAGGGGCCCGGCACCCAGGATCACGGCGATGCAGAGGTCGCGGGCAAAGCCCAGGATGCGACTGCCCCCGGTGAGTGCGGCCAGGAGGGTGGCGTTGGCGTGGAAGGAACCGTCGGTGCTGGGGGCGGCGGAGGGGGGCATGGGCGAGGGTGTAGTCCGGAAGCGACCGCAGGGCAAGGGGCGGCGGCAGAGGGAGCGAGGCCCGTTCGGTACTAGCCAGGGACAGTGCGAAGCGTGGTTCAGATCAATCCGGCACAAGGGCGCGGCGAGTGGGAACGCGTGACGGGGGCGCGGTGTTCCCTCGTGGGCGGAAGAGAGCGCCCCCTGGCGTCTTTGCGCCCTTGAAACGATTTCCAGTTGCTTCAGGGACAGGCATGGGAGGATCGAGCCATTGTCAACGGCCCGAGGCTCCAAGCGCGGTTCAGGGCCAGTTTCGCTCTTCCCAGTAGGTGTACTGGGCGGGCCATTGCTCCCTGTATTGCCGAATTTTGTCTTGAAACGCCCGTCGGTTGGCGTCGATGGCCACGCGTTGATCGAAATAGGGGCGTTGCGTGGCGATATCGTCCACCAGAGCCTGCCCCAGGGCGAAGGACAGGGTCTCGGCCTGGGCCACGGCCTCGGGTCCGGCCGTGACCAGCGCGCCGGCCGTGCCAGTGACGTAGGCGCCGAGGTCGTTGAAGTTGTTGGCCAGAAAGCTGGTGATGATGGCGTGGTCCCGGCCTGCCGTGCAGACGGCCGCACAGTATTTGCCGTCGAGGTACTGGCAGTGGATCACGTCGGCCATGCGGTCGATCAGCGCCTTCATGGGCGCGTTCACGCAAAAGGAGTAGTTGGGAGAGCCCCAGACCATGCCGTCGGCCGCCAGCATTTTTTCGAGCAGCGCCGCGTAGTCATCGTCGAAAATGCACGCACCCGTGGCGAAACACTTGCGACAACCAATGCAGTACTCGATCTTCAGCTTGCGCAGGTCGATGAATTCCGTGGCAGCGCCTTTGCTGGCCGCGCCGTCCAGGACCGCCTGGACGAGGCGCCGGGTCTGGCTTCTCTTGCCGTTGGGGCTGGAATTGAGGCCGAGAATGCGCATGCTGTCCTCCTTCAGTACGGCTCGTAGCCATGTTCGAGAAACACGCCCCTGGCTTCGTCCGTTTCCAGAAACTCCAGGAACGCCCTGGCAAGTTCGGGGTGAGGCGCGTTGCGCAGCACGGTCGCTGGAATCCGGCGCAGGCCTTGGGGGCCTTCGATGGGGATGAACTCCCCTTCCCCAGGCTCGAGTTGTTCGGCCCAGGTCCTGTAGGTCACCCAGGCGTCCAGGTTCTCGGCTGTTCTGTTCGCCTTCCAGACCGCGAACCCCTGCTGGCCCGTGGTGACGGACACCGCGATGTTGGCATCGGCGGGACCGCGCAAG
>CAZNSV010000111.1:0-9105 GCA_964575775.1 uncultured Desulfovibrionaceae bacterium | reverse complement strand
AACTCGACGCGACGCTGATCGCCTTCGGCCATGGCAACGAGGGGTTTGACAGACTCTCCGTACAACCTGAGTTCTTTGAACGATGCTGCTACACTACGACGCTGCAACATGAGCCCGTCAGCTTCGAACCAGTAGGGCAGGAAGCCGCCGAAAAAGTAACCTCGCGAACGGAGCGTCTCAATGCCTGCGGGGGCGTCCGAATGGCCCAGATTGAAAATCGCCTGGACGATGCCGTTGTCTCCGGCCTTGCGCTCCAGGTCGGACACGATCCTCTCCAGATCGCGCCCCGACTCGTGGACCCAAACCTTGATACAGGCAGCCTCCTCGAAAGCGGTGACCTCGACCCGCGATGCTTCAGGCAATGTCGCCGTCGGACCATCGTTGATCTGTCTGTCCAGGCCAACCCTGACACAAAAGTCGACGTAAGCTGCACGGTACGCTGCTGGCAGGTGGACAGTCTGTGTGGTGAAGATCATGAGCTTGACGGTCAGCACGAGCGAAGTCCGGTCCCCGTGTTGGTAATTATCCGAATAGGCCCGGGAAGGAATGGCGTCCATGGCGATGCCACAAGGAATCATGCCGGTTACCTCGCACATCCGCTGCGAAAAGGTGTGGGTGCACACGGCCTCGCCGAAAATCGCCCCAGCCTTGGCCATGCCTGGCAGCAGTTCCATGGCCTTGAGCCAGAGATCGCGGGCCATGCCCTTGCTGCGCTGGTTTTTCAAAATCATGAGTTGAGCAAGCTCATACAGACGCGGCCAGGGCGAGCAACGATAGATGCCTATCATGCCGAGGACGTCACCCAGGCTGGATTTGGCCACCACGGCGAACTGGGTTCCCGAGGCGTACAGTCGGGCGATTTCGGAGGGATCGTAAACGTAATCAAAGGGATGCTGGTTGCCATATACGCTGTAGGTCAGTCGGGCAACGCCGAGCGCATCCTGGGACTTGATCAGGGAGATGACGTAATCCTGGTCCGGGAGGACCGCGCAGTCTCCAAGACGATGCGCCAGGATCAACGCGTCGCGATCCATGGATTTCCCCCTGGTCCCTGCAGACCGTTTTGGAGAAGGACCGATTGCATCCTGCACCCAGTCCGCATGGTGCATGAACGCCCCCTCCAGAAACAACCGTCGATTGTTTCAGGAAAAAAACATCAGAGCATCCAGCCGGTTCAAGGCAAGATACCCTGACCGCTCTCAGGCGGCTGAGGGCTCTGCCTGGCGGCCCTGGGGCAATGTGGTCAACGTCGTTGGGGGCAGTTCGAAGGTCATGCGTGTGCCCTGCCCCGGCGTGGACTCGGCCCAGATGCGCCCCCCGTAGTGTTCCACGATCTGCTTGCAGATGGGCAGGCCCAGGCCCGTGCCCTTGTGCTTGGTGGCGGGCAGGGTGTCGTCGCTGATGACCTGATGGAACTTATTGAAAACACGCTCGATCTCTTCCGGCGGGATGCCCACGCCCGTATCCTGGACACTGACGCGGAGGCCTCCGGCCTCCGTATGCCGGGCCTGCAGCAACACCTGCCCCTTTTCCGTGAACTTGATCGCGTTGTGCAGCAGGTTGATGAGCACCTGCTCCACGCGGTCGCGGTCCGCCACGATGCGCGGCAGCCCCTCGGCCAGGTCCACGAGCAGCACCAGGTCGGGCTTGAGCTGCACCAGCCCCTGCACGGCCTTGACAGCCAACCGGGCCACGGGCTCCAGGGTGAAGGGTTCGTCGCGCCACTGCACCCGGCCGGATTCGATCTTGGTCAGGTCCAATACGTCGTTGATCATGCGGCTCAGGCGTGCACCCTCCTCGCTGATCACGGCAAGATTTTCCTCGATCCGCCGCCCCTTGCTCTGCAGGGCAGGGTTGCCCACCGTCAGCCCCAGGAAGGAGCGGTGGAAGTCCTTACGCACCAGCTTGGCGAAGCCCAGGATGGAGGTCAGGGGCGTGCGTAGCTCGTGGGCCACGGCGGAAAGAAAGGAGGACTTGATGTCGTCGAGCTCCTGCAAGCGCTTGTTGCTGGCCTGAAGTTCGCGGGTCTTGTGCTCCAGGTCGCGCCTGGCCTTGAGCAGCGAGAGGTGGGTCCGGACCCGGGCCCGGACCTCGGCCGGGTCCATGGGCTTGGTGATGTAGTCCACCGCACCGCAGGTGAGCCCCTGGACCACGGCTCGGGAATCGCTGAGCGCGGTGATGAAAATCACGGGGATATCGCGGGTGGCTTCGGATTCCTTGAGCCTGCGGCAGACCTCGTAGCCATCCATGCCGGGCATCATGATGTCCAGGAGCACCAGGTCCGGGGGCGACTGGAGGGCCTGGGCCAGGGCCTTGGGGCCGGAAGTGGCCACGGAAAGGGTGTAGCTGTCCTTGAGGATATCGACGAGGATGTCGATATTCAGCTTGGTGTCGTCCACCACAAGGATGTGGCCGCCCACCGCCAGTTCTGCGAGCTGGTGCATAACGCCCCGAGGGTAGTAGGTGTGCACACCGCACAGCAACACAACGCCCGGTGGTTGCGCACCGGGTGTCATGAGGTCGCACCCCCCTGCAGGCGTATGTGCAGTGCTCGGCGGATTCTGTCAACCGCTGCCCCGCACAGCCCTTGACAGTAACCAAAAAGAGGCTACAAAAGACACATGAGCTGGACGGTGGAATTGTCGGCCAAGGCCAACAAACGCAAGGAGCGTTTGCCGCACGAGATCCGCGCGCGACTGCTCTCCCTTCTTATTTCCATGGAGGATACCGGGCCGATTCAGCCCGACATGCGCCATTTTGGCAAACTCAAAGGCCGTGGGGAGACCTACCACTGCCATTTAAAGGCCGGGCGGCCAACCTACGTGGCTGTCTGGGAAGTCCGGGACAAGACCATTCGACTTATCGAGGTGATTTATGTTGGAACTCACGAAGACGCCCCATACTGAGGGCTATGTGCTGGTCAGCGCCCTGGTGCCCGCGGACCGGGTCCAGGCAGTGGAGCGGGCCATTGAAGAGGCGGCAGAACCGAGCGTGCCTGTGCGGGAGGCTTTTCCTGAGGCCACGCCAGGCATGATTCTGCAAGGCGCCCGGGGGCTGCGCGAGATGACCCAGGCCCAGTTGGCTGCCGCCGTGGGCGTGCACAAGTCCCACATCAGCGGCATGGAACGCGGCAAGCGCCCCATCGGCAAGGCCATGGCCAAGCGCCTGGGCGAGGCCATGGGCTTTCCCTACAAGATGTTCCTGTAGGGGCGGGCCCGCCGCAATCCGCCTGCTCCCCGGCGCGGCGACTCGCAAGCATCAATCCTCCAAGACAACAGGAGCTTCCCGTAGTGGACATTCCACGGATCTTCAACATCACTGAAAGTGCTCACCGCATTCATAATCCGTTTACGCCCCAGAAGTTCGCCACGCTCGGCCAGGCGCTGCGCCTGGAGCCGGGCACTCGCGTGCTCGACCTCGGCAGCGGCTCGGGCGAGATGCTGTGCACCTGGGCCCGCGATTTCGGCATCATTGGCACCGGTATCGACATGAGCCAGTTGTTTTCCGAGCAAGCGAAACGCCGCGCTGAAGAACTCGGCGTCGCCGACCGGGTCGCGTGCATCCATGGCGACGCCACCGGCTACGTTGCCGACGAAAAGGTCGACGTGGCCGCCTGTGTCGGTGCCACGTGGATCGGTGGGGGCGTCGCCGGCACCATCGAGCTTCTGGCGCGGAGCCTGCGCCCCGGGGGGATCATCCTCATCGGGGAGCCGTATTGGTTGCGGCTCCCGCCCACGGAAGACGTTGCCAAAGGCTGCCTGGCCGGTTCAAGTTCCGACTTTCTCCTGCTCCCGCGACTTCTCGCGTCCTTCGGCGACCTTGGCTACGATGTCGTGGAAATGGTGCTGGCAGACCAGGAGGGTTGGGACAGGTACGAGGCGGCCAAGTGGCTCACCATGCGCCGCTGGCTCGAAGCGAATCCCGGCGACGACCTCGCAGAGGAGGTTCGCGCCAAACTGACCTCGGAACCCGTACGCTTCGCCACCTACACCCGTGAATACATGGGCTGGGGCGTGTTCGCGCTGATGACGCGGTGATGCGAGGCCGCCGGGGCGCACTTGCCGATAAGACGGCGCGCATCGCAGGTCGTGTGCCTCAAGTTCCGCCATGGCATCCGTGCCCTGGTGTGCGCCTTGCGGACAGGCACGAACTGAAAGCCCCAATGGGCTGAATCCGTATTCCCACAAAAAGGGGGGCGCCTGCTGGGCGCCCCCCCGGGGAAGTACGATGGGCCGTTGCACCGGCCAAATGCATTACTGCTTGGCCCGCTCCTCGAGCATGGCCACGGCGGGCAGGGTCTTGCCTTCCAGGAACTCCAGGAATGAGCCGCCGCCGGTGGAGATGTAGGAGATGTAGGGCGCCAGGCCGAAGCTTTCCACGGCCGTGATGGTGTCGCCGCCCCCAACGATGGAGAAGGCTTCGCTCTGGGCCACGGCATTGGCCAGGACCTTGGTGCCGCCGGCGAACTGGTCGTACTCGAACACGCCCACCGGGCCGTTCCAGACCACGCTGCCCGCCTTGGCGGCCAGGTCCGCGTAGGCCTTGGCGGTCTCGGGGCCGATGTCCAGGATCAGGTCGTCCGCGGTCACGTCCTGCACCTTCTTGATCTGCGGCCGCGCCATGGGCGCGAGCTCCTTGGCCGTCACCACGTCCGTGGGCACGGGGATGGACGCGCCCGCGTCCTTGGCCAGTTGCATGAGCCGCTTGGTGTCTTCCAGCAGGTCCGGCTCGAAGAGCGACTTGCCGATGGGGTGGCCCGAGGCCGCGATGAAGTTGTTGGCGATACCGCCCCCCACGATGAGCTGGTCCACCTTCTTGAGCAGATTTTCCAGCAGCAGCAGTTTGGTGGAGACCTTGGAGCCGCCCACGATAGCCAGCAGGGGGCGCTTGGGCTCCAGCAGGGCCGTGGTCAGGGCGTCCAGTTCCGCCGCGAGCAGCAGTCCGGCGCAGGCCACGGGGGCCAGCCGCCCCACCGCGTGGGTGGAGGCCTGTGCCCGGTGCGCGGCGCCAAAGGCGTCCATGACGTACACGTCGCAGAGCGCGGCCATGCGCTTGGCCAGCTCGGGGTCATCCTTCTTCTCGCCCTTGAGGAAGCGCACGTTCTCGCAGAGCACCACCTCGCCCGGCGCTACCTCCACGCCGTCCAGCCAGTCCTTGACCAGCCGCACCGGGCTGCCCAGCAGATTACCCAGATGCGCGGCCACCGGGGCCAGGGAGTACTGCTCCTCGTAGACCCCTTCCGTGGGGCGCCCCAGGTGCGAAACCACCAGCACCCGCGCTCCGGCCTTGCGCGCCAACTCGATGGTGGGCAGGCTGGCGCGGATGCGCGCGTCGTTGACCACCTTGCCGTCCTGCAACGGAACATTGAGGTCCTCCCGGATGAGCACACGCTTTCCGGCAAGGTCCAGGTCGCTCATCTTCAACACCTGCATGGCTTGTCCTCCTCGCTAAGGGGCTGTTGGGGTTGCGCTGCCGGGTTCCCGGCCACCGCACTCCCGTACTAACATCCCAGCGGTGGTCTTGACCATGGGGCCCGCGCCCCGGGTCGGCTATTTCCAGACCGCGCCCTGGGCCGCGGACGTCACCAGGCGCATGTAGCGCCGGAGCAGGGGCGACTTGGGTTCCTTGACCACCGGCACCCAGGCCTTGCGCCGCTCTTCCAGCACCTCGGCCGGGACTTCCAGGTCCAGGACCCGGGCCGGGATGTCGATGCGCACGAGGTCGCCCTCCTGCACCAGGGCCATGGGGCCGCCCTCGGCCGCCTCGGGGGAGACGTGCCCGATGGCCGCGCCCCGGGTACCGCCGGAGAAACGCCCGTCCGTGATCAGGGCCACGCTCTCGCCCAGGCCCATGCCCGCAATGGCCGAGGTGGGCGTGAGCATTTCACGCATGCCCGGCCCCCCACGGGGGCCTTCGTAGCGGATCACCAGCACGTCGCCCTCCTTGATCTCCCCACCGAGAATGGCGGTCACCGCCGCCTCCTCGCTGTCGAAGACCCGGGCCGGGCCGGTGCGCCGCAGCATGGCCGGAGCCACCGCGCTCTGCTTGACCACCGCCCCTTGCGGGGCCAGACTGCCCTTGAGGATGGCGATGCCCCCTTCCTGGGCGTAGGGCTCGTTCAGGGGGCGGATGACCGCGTTGTCCAGCACCTTGGCGTCCAACCGCTCCAGGTTCTCGGCCAGGGTCAGACCCGTGACGGTCTTGACGGAGGTATCCAGAAAACCGCCGTCGGCCAGGCTGCGCATTACCGCAGGAATGCCCCCCGCGTGGTGCAGGTCCTCGATGCGGTGCTCCCCGGCCGGGGAAAGCTTGCAGAGGTTGGGGGTCTTGCGGCTCACGCTGTCGAAGAGCTCCAGCCCCAGCTCCAGACCGGCCTCGGCAAAGATGGCCGGCAGATGCAGCACCGTGTTGGTGGAGCAGCCCAGGGCCATGTCCACGGCCACGGCATTGGCCACGCTGGCCGGGGTCACAATGTCGCGGGGGCGGATGCCCTGCGCCAACAGCTCCATGACCTGCACGCCCGCGTTCTTGGCCAGGCGCACCCGCTCGGCCGCCGTGGAAGGCACGGTGCCGTTGCCGGGCAGGGCCAGGCCAATGGCCTCGGAAAGGCAGTTCATGGAGTTGGCCGTGAACATGCCCGCGCAAGAACCGCAGCCTGGGCAGGCGCAGCGGGACAGCACCTCCAGCTCCTCCTCGCTCATGTCCCCGCGCTTGACGCGCCCCACGCCTTCGAACACGGAAATGAGGTCGACCTTGCTCCCGTCGCTCCGCCGCCCAGCGAACATGGGGCCGCCGCTCACGATCACGGCCGGGATGTTGAGCCGCAGCATGGCCATGAGCATGCCCGGCACCACCTTGTCGCAGTTGGGAACGAGCACCAGGGCGTCGAAGGGGTGGGCCGTGGCCATGATCTCGATGGAGTCGGCGATGATCTCGCGGCTGGGCAGGCTGAAGCGCATGCCCTCGTGGTTCATGGCCAGGCCGTCGCACACGCCGATGACCGGAAATTCCATGGGCGTGCCCCCAGCCATGCGCACCCCGGCCTTCACCGCGTCGGCAATGGTCTGCAGGTGAATGTGGCCGGGCACGACCTCGTTATGGCTGTTCACCACGCCCACCAGGGGGCGGTTCATCTCCTCGCGGGTCATCCCCAGGGCGTAGAGCAACGAACGATGGGGCGCCTTCTCCAAACCGTGCGTCATGATCTTGCTGCGCATGCGATACCTCTATGCTTGCCGCCCCTGAGCAGGCCGGATGCTGCGCTCCGCGCCGCGGACGGACATGAAATGTGACGGATGATGGGGCACCATACGGCTGCGTCGCGGCGCAGCGCAACAAAAAACTGCGCGGCAGAGGGGAATCAGCGCCCCTTGCGACCGCTGCCCGTGCCGCCGCTCCCGGCCTTGCGGCCCGAACCCACCGCGGCCAGGCTGCTCAGCAGGGCCACGCCCGAAAGCGTCAGCACCAGCAGCAAGACCTGATCCGGCGGCAGGAAACGGATCTGGACCATCAGCGGGGGCACGTTGAAATAGTCGGCCATGGACCCCTGCACCAGCTTGAGCATGCCCAGGGCCACCAGGCTTCCCGCCAGGCCGTGCACCAGCCCCCCGGCCACCAGGGGCAGGCGGATGTACCAGTTGCGCGCGCCCACCAGCTGGAGGATCTCGATCTCCTCCTTGCGCGAGAGCAGGGAGAGTTTGATGGTGTTGCCCACCACCAGGGCCAAAACCAGGGTCAGGAACAGCACCAGGGGCCAGAGCAGCCGCTTGCCCGCCGCGGCCCAGGACCCGGCCAGGTCCGCGCCCAGGGTGCTCAGGTGCACCCGCTCCACGCCGGACAGGGCCAGCAGCTGCTGGCGGAGGTTTTCGCGCCAGGCATCGGCCTCGGTCTCCGGCGGGACAAAGGCCAGCAGGGCCGTGGCCGGGAGCAGCCCCTGGGTGCGCAGCCAGGCCAGATCCACGTCCTTGCCCAGCTTCTCGGCCAGGGCCTGCAGGGCCTGCTCCGGGGTGTAGGTGCGCAGGCCGCTCAGATGCGGCAGGGCCTGCAGCTCCTCCCATTGCTTCTGCACCTCGAAGAGGGGCGCGTCCGTGCGCCAATAGACCTGGAAGGCCACGTCCCCGCGCACGCGCTGCAACTCGGCGTCGAGATTGTGCAGCACCAGCAGGAAGAGCCCCCCGAGAAAGGCCACCAGCGTGACCGCGGCAAAGGTCAGGGCCTGGGCCCAGGGGTGCAGGGCCAGGTCCCGGATGCCGCGCAGCAGGAGTCGAACAAAGACGTGCATCACCGCTCCCTTGTGCCTTGCTTTTCTCCCGCTCCGCGCACGGACCACAGACCATGGCAGGGCGTTGTGTGGCCCCAAAGTCTAAGGACCAGCAGACGGCAAGGCCGCCGGAGAACACAAGGACTTTCCGCCGCAAGCAATACTGAAGAAGGGGCGGTGGCGCAAGGCACCACCGGAAGGACCGCGTCGGGGGCGCGCGTCGGAGGCCTACTCCCCCAGGGACAAGAGCCTGGCCGAGGATTCGTCGAAGACCGTGAGGAAGGAGAGCACGTGCACGCCCAGCAGCTGGGCGGCGTCCGAGGCCCGGCCGGACTTCACGGCGGCGCAGACCTGCTCCAGCTCGTCGATGCCGCCGTAGCGCTCGGCCCCGGTCTTGCGCGAGAGACGCCAGAAGCGCAGGCAGATGTTGTGCAGGTCCTCGAGCATGTCGGCGAGCACGTCGTTGCCCGTGGCCTTGGCCAGGGTCTCGTGGAAGACCTGGTCCAGGCGGATGTGCCCCTGAAAGTCTCCGGCGGCCTGGGCCCGGCGCATGGCCGTCACCAGCGCCTCCAGCTCCGCCACCAGTTCCGGGGTGGCGCGCTCCGCCGCCAGGGCCGCGGCCGACCGCTCCAGGGGCAGCCGCGCCTCGAAAATGTCGCGCACCGTGTAGAAATCGATGGGGGCCACGAAGATGCCCTTGCGGGGGCGGATCACGATCAGGCGCTGGTAGCTCAGACGCTGCAGGATCTCCCGCAGGGGCGTCCGGCTGATGCCGAACCGCTCGGCCAGCTCGCGCTCGTTGAGCAGGGTGCCCGGCTTGAGCTCGGAGTAGATGATCCACTCCT
>CAZNSV010000110.1:0-9129 GCA_964575775.1 uncultured Desulfovibrionaceae bacterium | reverse complement strand
AGCAGGTGCCGGGGCAGATGAGCAACCTGGAACGCTTCCTCAAGGTCAACAACGACCTGCGCATCCACAGCGACAACGTGCTCCTGGAGCTGGCCGCGGACACCTCCCCCGTGCCGCTGTGGCGAGGGTTGTTCTCCCGCATGCCCCGCGCCGCCACACGGGCGACCTTCGGCGACCACCGGGCCTACGTCTATCAGGGGCAGGTGGTGGACAACCAGGTGCACCTGGGCATCGACCTCGCCTCCACTCGCAATGCCGACGTGCCCGCCGCCAACCACGGCCGGGTGGTCTTCGCGGACTATCTGGGCATCTACGGGCTGGTGATCATCGTGGACCACGGCATGGGGCTGCAGAGCCTCTACAGCCACCTGAGCCAGATGCTCGTGACCAAGGGCGACACCGTGACCAAGAACCAGGTCATCGGCAAGACCGGCGTCTCCGGCATGGCGGGGGGCGATCACCTGCACTTCGGCATGCTCATCGGCGGCCTGGCCGTGAACCCCATCGAGTGGTGGGATCCCAACTGGCTGCGCGTGAGCCTCAAGGAACTGCTGCCCCAGGCCTTTGCAGGGGTGGGGCAGGAGCAGCAACAACAATGAGCAACGGGCCGCTGCTCGGAACTACCGAGGGCGGCCCGACTTTTCCGACCCGGGGCAGGCGGGCCCGCCTCAGTCCTTGTCAGGGGGCAGGTCCAGCTCCACTTCCAGCACGTTGTTGCCGTTCTCGCGCCGGTAGCGCATGGCCTTGCTCAAACGCTGGACCAGCATCAGGCCCCGCCCTCCGGCCGGGGCCCGCTCCAGCTCCGAGATGTCCACCCGGGATTCCACCGTGGGGTCGAAGACCGCGCCGCTGTCCGTGAAGCGCAAGACCAGGGTCCTGCCCTGCACCTGCACGGACAGCTGAAAACCGACCGGAGCCTCTTGCGGAGCACCGTACTTGATGATGTTGCTGCCCAGCTCCTCCAGGGTCAGGAGCGCGGCGAAAATGCCACGGGGCGGGAGCTGCAGGGCCTCCAGGAAGGCTTCCAGGGCCGCGCCGCTCCTGCCCAGGCTCTCCAGGTCCGGCTGGACCGAAAGCTCCAGATCGGGCGTCATGCAGCCTCCGGGGTGACGGTCCGCGTCGGGCAATGGTGCGGCAGCGGGAGCAGAGGGGGCGTGTGCATCATGCTGGGGGCAAGGGGCTGTGGGTTGTCTGCCGCAAGGGGCGGGCCGTTTGGCGGGGCGTGAGAAAAAAGGTTCCTGTCTGCATTACGATAGCTTTGCTTGCAGGCAGACTAGGCCATGCAGCAAATCCTGACAAGTGGTTCAGGCAGAGGGAACGCGAGGGGGAAACCCCTGTCGGGATTTCCCCCTCGCGGATCATTCTTTCCGGTAAATCAGCAGCAATCCCTACAGCTTCTTGGCGCGCAGGGCCTCCAGGGCCTTGGCCTGCTCTTCGTAGGTCTTGAAACCGGCCTGGTGCATGGCGTCCTCCACGGTGCTGTTCCAGTCCCAGCCCGCGTAGATTACGGGCTTGTGGAAGGCGCTGCGGAAGCGGCTCATTTCCTGGCGGTAGAAGGCTTCCTTCTCGGTGTCCAGGTTCTCGCGCAGCTGCTCGTGCAGCCGGGCCAGCTCGCCTTCGTACCACTCCATGAGGTCTCCGGCGCTCTGGTACTTCTTGAGGATGTGGTCGTAGTTGTGCTCCTTGAGCAGCTTGCGCAGGCGGGTCAGGAATTGTTCCGAGAGCCAGACGCCCAGGCCCGAGACCGGGATGTTCAGGGCTTCCACCTCGGCCATGTTGTGCTTGGTCTGGGCGTAGGTGTCGGGCACCACGGAGGCGGAGACGATGCCCGCAATGGCCACCAGGCCGCGCAGCACCAGGCTGTTGGACACGCCCTGGCCGCAAAAACCCACCTTCTTGCCGTATTTCTGCCCCGTGAAGATGGTCACGAGAATGGCCCAGACCACGGCCGGGTCCTCCTCGTCGTAGATGTGGCTCAGGCGCGAGTTGTCGCGGTCCGTGGCCAGGACCATCTGGGTCATGTCGTTGGAGCCGATGGAGAAGCCGTCGAACTCCTCGATGAAGTGCTTGGCCAGGATGGCGTTGCTGGGAATCTCGGACATGAGGATCATCTTCAGCCCGTCCACGCCGCTTCTGAGCTTGTGCACCTGCTCCAGGTAGCGCTTCATGCTGCGGGCCTCTTCCAGGGTGCGGACAAAGGGCAGCATGATTTGGAGATTGCGCCCCCCGTAGATGCCGCGCGCGAGCTTGAAGGCCTCGATCTCCCAGTCGTGGAGGTTGCGCGACACGCCACGGTAGCCCAGCATGGGGTTGTCCTCGTGCTGCTCGAAGAGGGAGCCGCCCAGCAGGTTGCGGTATTCGTTGGATTTGAAGTCGGTGGTGCGGTAGATGATGTCCTTGCCGTAGAAGGCCATGGCAAAGAGGGCCAGCCCCTGGGCCAGGGTCTGGGTGTAGTGCTCGCGACCGGTGCGGTGCCCGCGGGACTTGAGGACCTCGCGGATACGGCCGGGGATGGTGCCGAGTTCGTCCATCTCGGCCTTGAGGCCCGAGGCCTGGGCCACGTCCTCGCGCATGGCGGCGATGCGGGCCAGGGTCTCCTGCACCGCGGGGTTGTCCTGGATGCTCTCGGCGTGGGCCTTGACCTTCTCGGCGATCTCGCGCTTGCGGCGCAGGGTCTCGGGGTCGTGGCCGAGCAGGGAATCCAGCTCGTCCCGGAAGCCGAGGATCACGCTGACGTGCTCTTCCAGGTCCACGGAGGACTTGAGGGTGCCGATGCGGCGGCTGGCGATGCCCACGAAATCGTCGAGCTTGTGGTCCAGTTCGCGCAGTTCGCGGTGCACGGCCAGGACCTCGTCGGTGCTCTTGCTGGACTCGGCCTCGGTGAGCTTGTCCATCTTGGCGGCCAGGCCGGTGATCTGCCCCACATAGTGACGCAGGCGGAAATCCAGGGTCACGATGCCCGCGGCCAGCTGCTCGGTGACCAGCTTGGTGAGGCGGTCGTCGAGTTCCTTGAGCTTGCCCTTGACCACCTTCTCCAGGCCGCCGTTGTCGTAGGCCTCCAGGGCCAGGGGGTGGACGCCGATATTGCCCAGCATGAACTCGGCGCGCAAGAGCCCCACCTCGAAGTCGGGCACCTGGCGCAGCCGCGAGAGGATCATGGCCTGCCCCACGTCGGCCAGGATCAGGCCGACCTTGGTGCGGGTGGGGGGCAGCTGGTCCACGTCGATCTCGCCGCCCACTTCCTGCAGGGGCAGGAGGCCCCGGTAGGCACGCCCCCGCGAACCGTCAACGGTGATCTCCTGCCCCTCCAGGGAGCGCAGGACCTCCAGGCGCTGGATGCCGATAATGGCCGGGATGCCCAGCTCGCGGGAGGTGATGGCGGCGTGGCTGGTGTCGCCCCCCACGTCCGCCAGAATGGCCGAGGCGATGCGCATGCCCGGCACCATGTCCGGGTCGGTGCGCTCGGCGGCCAGGATGTCGCCCTTGTTGATCTTGTTCAGTTCCAGGGCGGAGCGCAGGAACTTGACCACGCCCTGGCCCGCGCCACGGGAGGCGCCGTTGCCTTCGATGACCACGTCCGCCCCACTGAGGGACTTGGGGTCCACCTCCAGGCGGCGCATGAAAATGGTGTGGGGGTGCTTCTCAAGTTCCTCGTTCCAGCGGGTTTCGGGGCGGGCCTGGACGAACCAGAGCCGGTCCTCGCTGTCGATGCAGAACTCGGTGTCCATGATCATGCCGCCGTAGGCCGCGCTGATGGCGCGCACGCCGTGGGCCACTTCCTCGGCCTGGGCCAGGGACAGGGACCACTGGTAGGCCTCCACCTCGGGCACGTCCACCTTTTCGGTGCCGCCGTCGCGGCGGTAGACGATCTTCTTGTCCTTGAAGCCCATGTTGCGGATGACCACCTCGGTGCCGTCATCGCGCTTGAAGACGTAGAACTTGTCCGGGGTGACCATGCCCCCCACCACGGCCTCGCCCAGGCCGTAGCTGGCGTCCATGGAGACCAGGTCCTTGCGGTCCGTGCCCCGGCAGCCCGTGGCCGTGTCGGCGCTGAAGGCGGTGCCCGAGATCACGGGGTTGATCATGCGCATGATGCACACGGAGAGCGAGGTGTTCTCGATGGACCACTCCCGCTTGGCCTTCTGGGCAATGGCGTCGTCGCCCGTGCTCTCGGCCTTGGCGATGGCGTCGAGGATGGCCTCGCGGCGGTAGGTCATGGAGCGCAGGTTGTAGGCCGAGGCGCAGTCCCAGTGGTAGGCCGTGACACACTGGTTCTCGCCCACCACGTTGAGGTAGGTGTCCTGCAGCCCGGCAAAGGCCTTCTTGCGGCTGTCCTCGCCGGCGGCCGAGGACCGCACCGCCACGGGCACGTCCTCCACCCCGGCTTCCTTGCAGATGCTCAGGTAGGCCCCGCGCACCGCCTTGTCCACTTCCGGGGGCACGTCAACGGACAGGATGGCCACCTGCACCAGCACGGAGCGCTTGCGCAGCTGGTCGATGCCTTCGGGCGAGGTGGCGAACCCTTCCACCACGTTGTTGATGAAGGTCCGGAGCTTCACCGGGGTGCCGCTGGCCCGGGCCGCGCTCTCCTCCTTGACCTCACGGCCCAGGCGGCGCACGAACTTCTGCAAAAATTCGGAATCCTTGTTGATCTCCGCATCGGCCCAATCCGTGCGGTTGTATTCCTTGTCCACCACGGAGCGGATCATGGTGGCGTTGACCTTGGTCAGGTCCAGGAGCATGTGAAAGGCGTCCGAGGAGATGGCCCGGAACTGGGGCGCCCGGATGCCCGAGACCTGACTGATGAGCGCGGTATTGTAGTTCTTGCCCCCCACCAGCAGCTCGGCGTCCTCGCCGATGGCCACGATGTCGGCGCCGGTGAGCACCAGCTGCTTCTTCAGGGCCTCCACCGCAGCCGAGTCCGCGGCTGCGCCGGGGCCTTGTTCCGCTTGCTCCAGGGAAGCGTCCTGCTGCTCTTCCACAGGCTTGTCCGGCTCGTTATCCATGGCCTGGGCCTTTGGATTGCGCGCTTTCGACATCGTATCTCCTCCTTGCTCGTCCGGGTTCGTTCAGAATCACGCAGGATGTTTCCCTGGCCGGGAAGAACAACAAGTACCGGACTCCACGGGCCCTTGCGCCCGGGAGTCCGGTTACCGTGTCTGTTTACTTCATCTATAGCGTGGCGGCAGAATCCTCGTCAACACAAACCCCAATTGCTGTCCTTGTTGGCTGCTGAGCGGTGTGCACTTGCGATGCACGCCGCCCACAGGGGAGTGGGCGGTGCCCGACTTGTACTGTCGCCCTAGGAGCAGACCTGTTTGCCGCAGAAGGGGCAGTAGCTGCAGTCGTCCATGACGATGGGGCGCTTGCAGCCGTCGCAGGTGTTGGGCACCGGGCCCAACTCCACCAGCAGCTCCCCTTCCTTCACGGGCACCATCTTGCGGTCCTCGTTGAAGTTGGCGGTCTTGAGTACCCGCTTGACCATGCCGCTCACCGGCGAGAGCACCGACTTCTCCTGCTTCATGATGGAGATGTTGAACAGCTCTTCGCCCTTGTGCACCACGTCGCCCGGGTGCACGTACATCACCCAGAGGTCGCCCGAGCTGGGCGAGGCCACTTGGTTCGGGTCGTTGGGGTTGGCCATTTCCAGGGCGCCGGGGCCCGTGACCGTGGGCTCGGCCACCTGCACTTCGTGGCGCATGACCTCAGAGTTCAGCGAATAGCGCACCATGCACACCCCGCGGCTGTCCGGCTCGGAGATGCGCAGGATTTCCATCTGGTGCGGCTTGCCGTTGCTGTCCAGGAAGTCCACGGTGCGTCCGGGCTCCACGCCCTCGAACCACACGTCCAGGGGCAGGCAGTTGGGGTCGCCGTACTTCTCGTCGAAGCGGATGGTCTTGAGCGCATCCGCGGGGTGGTTCAGGTAGAGCACGAACTCCTCGTCCGTGGGCTCGCGCCGCAGATGCTTGCACAAGGCCTCGTGCTCGGCGTCCATGTCCAGTTCTTCCAGGCACTCCAGGGGCGAAGTCTCGGTGCGGCAGGCCACGGCGTCGCGCCAGGTCGCGCCAAAGGCGCTCTGGTAGACCCAGTCCGCCGGGAAGCCCAGGGGCAGACGCCCGAAACGCCCCACCAGGAGGTCGCGGAAGGCGTCGTTGCTGTCGCGGTAGAGCATCAGCCGGGCTTCCTTGATCTGCTCGGGCAGGTCCGCCTCGCCGTGCCGGGTCACGTTGTCCAGCACCTCGAGCATGTACTGCACCTCGTTCTCGCCCCCGCGCTTGTAGGCCGAGGTCACGGCCAGGAAGGCGGTGTTCCAGGTGATTTGGGAGCCCGGGGTCACGTCGTGGTAGCGCACGATCTTGCGGGTGCCGGAGAGGAACTTGAGCATGTAGGGCAGGAGGTGGATGTACCCCTGCTTCATGGCCCCTTCCTGGGACGAGGAGGTGGCGCCGCCGGGCATGCCGTGCTCCACCACGTCGTGGTCGATGCCCTGGAAGTAGGGGGCGGTGTAGCGGTCGTAATAGGGCATGATCTGCTTGAGCACGAAGTTGGTGGTGCGGATCATCTCCCAGTTCAGGTTGTGCTTGAGCCCCAGCTCGCCCTCGATGTAGGCGGCCGTGGCCATGACGTCGCCCTGGCCGTACCAGCGCACCGTGGAGCCGATGGCCGTGTCCACGATGTGGGCCCCAGCCTTGGCCGCGGCGCCGCAGGCCGGCACGAAGAGCCCGTCCGTGTAGTGGCGGTGGTAGTGCAGCACCAGCTCGGGGTGCCGCTTGCGCAGCTCGCTCACCAGGGCCGTGACGAAGCGCGGCGGGCAGACGCCGCCCATGTCCTTCAGCCCCAGGATGATCAGCTTCTCCGCCTGCTTGGCGCTGACGCCCGCCACCTTGCCCGTCATGGCCAGGATTTCTTCCACCACGCCCAGGTAATGGGGCACGTCGAAGCCCGGTGCCCAGGACAGGGAGATGGCCGGCTCGAAGATGTTGCTCTCAGAGGCCAGGGCCACTTCCGCGAAGGGGCGCATGTTGTCGATGTGGTTCAGGAAGTCGAAGCAGCGGATCACGTCGTAGTGTTCCGCCACCATCTCGCCCGTGAGGCGCATCAGGTTCTTGGGCTGGGGTTTGTAGCCCAGCACGTTGGTGGAGCGGATCAGGATCTGCTTGCAGGTCTGCGGCGCGAACCGGTTCCACTCCGCCGCCTCGGTGAAGGGGTAGGTCATGTTGGCCAGCATGGCCACGTGGAAGTGCGCGCCGCCCCCGTTCTCCAGGGAGAAGAAGCCGCAGTTGTCCAGATAGGGGCCCATGATGCGGTCTTCGGCCAGCCGGAAGCGGTTGCCGCTGTTGGACTGGGTGATGTCGCGGGCCGTGGTGTCCGTGAAGTGCACGTGCCCGGCGTCGCGCAGGTAGTCCAGCAGGGCCTTGCGGTCACCCCGGGGGTAGGCCGAGGGCTTGGCCACGATCTTCGGCAGCACGGGCTGAAAGGGTTTCTGCTGCAGGCGGGGCGTCTCCCGGGTGCGGTACTGCCCCAACTGGATGTAGGAGTTGTAGCCCTTGGCCGAGATGTCGGCGATGAGGCGCGAGAGCCTGGGGCCCTCGCACTCCAGGTCCTGGTAGTACATCAGGTCCGGGTTCTTCTGGATGAACTTGGTGTCGCACTCGCCCGCCCGGAAGGTGGGGTGCTGGATGATCACCCGGTGGAAGGGCAGGGTGGTCTTGACCCCGCCGATGACGTACTCGCGCAGGGCGCGGTCCATGATGGAGAGCGTCTTGTCCCACTCGTTGCCGTAGGCGATGAGCAGGGAGCCCGCGGAGTCGTACTGGGAGGGGAACTCGTAGCCCGCGCTGATGCAGGAATCCAGTCGCACGCCGGGGCCGCCCGTGGAAATGTAGCGGGTGATCAGGCCGGAGTTGGGCGCGAAGTTGTCCTGGGGGTCCTCGAAATTGATGCGCACCTGCATAGCGTTGTGCAGCGGCTTCATGTTGTACGGATTGAAGCGCAGCTCGCCGTCGAAGGCCACGTTGATCTGCTCCTCCACCAGGTCGATGCCGTAGCGGCATTCGGTGATCCCGTGCTCCACCTGCAGGCGGGTGTTGGCCTCGATGAGGTAGGGGGTGCCGGAGTCGTCCACCAGGAATTCCACGGTGCACAGGGAGTAGTAGTTCACCGCCCGCACCAGGCGCCGGGAGTATTCCTTGAGCTGTTCGCGCAGCTCCCGGGTCATGCCCTTCCAGGGCGAGGGGGTGATCTCCACCAGCTTCTGGTGGTTGCGCTGCACGGAGCAGTCGCGTTCGTCAAAAGCGAAGACGTTGCCGTACTTGTCCGCCACCACCTGGATTTCGATGTGCCGGACGTTGATCAGCATCTTTTCCACGAAGAGCCGAGGGTTGCCGAAGGAGGCCTTGGCCATGGCCGAGGCTTTCTCGAAGGCGCGTTCCAGTTCGTTGGCGTTGTAGATTTCGTAGATGCCGCGCCCGCCGCCGCCGCCCTCGGCCTTGAGCATGATGGGGAAGCCGATCTCCGCGGCCACGCGCCGGGCCTCGGGCACGTCCACCGCGCCTTCGGAGCCGGGCACCACGGGCACCCCTTCCTTGATGGCCAGGCGGCGCAACTCCACCTTGTTGCCCATGAGGCGCATGGATTCGGCGTTGGATCCGATGAAGTTGATGCCCGCGGCCGCGCACTTGGCCGGGAAGCTGTCGTCCTCGGAGGCGAAACCCCAGCCCGGGTGGATGCCGATGATGCCACGGGCCTTGGCTTTGCGGATGATCAGATCCAGGTCGAGGTAGGCCCGGGGGTCCGAGCCCAGCAGCAGGAGCTCGCGGGCGCCGGAAGTGGCCGGGGAGCTTTTGTCCACGTCCGTGGCGGTCAGGACCGGGATGCCCTGAAAGCGCTCCGCGATGGTGCGCAGGATTCTGCGGGCGGGAATGCCGCGGTTGGCAACCAGAATCGGCTTGCCCTTCACTTCCTGAATCACTTGCTCGAAAGTTTTCTTTTCCATACGTCCTCTTTAACGCCCGCAACGCTCGCTGTGATAAGGTGAAGAAAAGCTCGTGCTCCCTGATGCCCGGGGCTCGTGCCTCCGGTCCCGCGCGGCTCAAACCGGCAGGACGCTGCCCGAGCGGATCAGCCTCT
>CAZNSV010000109.1:0-9187 GCA_964575775.1 uncultured Desulfovibrionaceae bacterium | reverse complement strand
CCCCCTGCCGCCAACACGGCATCCGCGGTGGCGCCCATGCAGCCGATGGCCGCGCCGCCGTAGACCAGGCCGATCCCGCGCCGGACCAGCTCCTGCCCCAGTTCCCCAGCTGCCCGGCAATAGTCGGGCCGGAGTCCGGCATTGGAACCGCAAAAGACGCAGACGCGTCGTAACGTGCGCATGGTTTCACTCCTTGCAGCGTTTCTTGCAAAGGTCAGGCCTATACGGAAGAACTCCGGCCAAGGCAAGGGCGGTGAAGTCGCGAGATCAGGGGCGGGCGAAGCCGTAAGCCTCCAACTGGAGCGGGGGGGACTGCGCCTCGGGCAGAAAGTGCCCGCTGTTGTCGGCGTCCACAAAGGCCTGCAGCTGGTTTCCGGCCGCGTCATACAAGGCGTAACGGTAGAAGGTGCCGTCGCGGAAAGCGAACAGGACCATACGCCTGCCGTCCAGGAATTCCAGCGGCAAGGCCACGGTCTCCGCTCCCGGCAGTTCCGGCAGCAGGTCCGCCGCGAGCCGCTGCAGCATCTGGGAGTGGAAGACCGAAGCGATATCGGTTTCGCAGACCGTGATGCCCTGTGCTTCCTGGCAACGCGGCTTGACGTAGCCGGCAAAGGACAACTGGTCGCGCAGCGCGGCATCCTCGGGGAAACCGCAGATGCGTGTCTGCTCCGGCGGCACCGCGGTCCAGGCAGGGGCGGTATTCACGGCGCGATCCGAGAGCCCCCAGACGGGGGCGGTTTGTCCGGCTTCGTGGCGCAGCCAATTCACGGCAAAGACCGTGGGCCAGACCTGCCAGTAGTCCCCCACAACATGAGTGCAGCCCAAGGCCTGGAGCGTGGCGGCGCGGGCGGGCAGGGCCGTGCGCAGTGCCGTGCGCGCCGCCTCGGCGGAAGGGAGGCCGAAGCGCAGCGGCGCAAGCATGAGGAGCAGCAGCCCAACAATCACTATCAGGGGGCGCTCCAGCCTGCCCGGACGCAGCGTGCAAAGGCCGGACACGAAAAGGAAGGCACAGAGCACGTAATAGACGTTGCGCGAGGGCAGCAGGTAGCGGCCGTCAAAGGCGTTCATGGCCACGTGGGTGTTGGTCCCCATGACCAGCAGCTCGCAGAGCACGGCCCCTGCGGCGCAGAGCAACGCTCCACCTGCCCGGCGCAAGGCTCCGGCATGCCCCCGTCGCCAGAGCAGGAGCAGACCGCAAAGCGCCCCTGCCAGGAAACCCAGGGGCAAGAGCGGCGGACCGACCTTTTTCTGCACCAGGCTGTGGAACACGGCGCTGATGCCCGCCCCCCATTGTGCGAAGGGCAGGAGGTCGTAGCCCACGTGAAAGGGGTGCAGCCGCGAGGCCGTGTAGCTCGCCGCGAAGCAGAGCAGCAATACCCCGAGCAGAGGCAGAGTCCCGGCAGGGAGCCAGGGGAGGGTCGAACGCAGGGCCGACCCCTCCCGCACGCCCAGCAGGTCCCGCAACACGACCAGGGGCAGCAGGGTCAGCAGCAGCGAGGGCGTGAGCCAGAAGCCCAGCCCCAGCAGCAGGGTGCCCAGGAGCATGGCTATCAGCCGCCCCCTGGTGCCCGGTCTGCCTGCCTCGAACACGCAGACCCCGGCGCAGCCGAGCCCCAGGGCAGGGGCGTAGCACTGACCCAACCCGAGATACTCGTAGAGCAGAAAAGGCGGGAAAAAGGCGAGATAGGCCCCGGAGACCAGGGCGCCCACGGCAAAGGCGTAACGCCCGCCAAAGAGGAACCAGGCCAGGCAGAAGGGCGCCAGCAAGCCCAGCCAGGCACTCATCACGGTCTGGGTCAGGAGGTTCCAGAACGGGTCGGCGATGCCTCCGGCCAAGAGCGGGAGGAGCATGCCGAAGCGGTCCGCCCCCCAATAGTAGGGGGACCAGTGCAGCAGGCTGACCAGCACGGGCACGATGTGGTCGGCGTGGACCTGCCCCTGCAGGGGGGAGAGCATGACACAGCCGGCCACGAGCAGCAGCCCGGCCAGGGTGGCGGACCAGAGCAAGGGGGCGGCAAAGGGGGAAGACATGGGACCGGCGGACATGGCGCTCCCTGGGCGGATGATCCGGACCAGCCGGGCTGGACGTGGATCATTAAATGATTCAGTTGGTTGTCTGTGGTGCATCGCCCGGTTGCGGGCGGAGGCCACCTTAGCAAGGGGGGACTTGAATGACAAGCAACCCGCGGCCTACACATGAAGGGTGGGTGATCCGTGAAACAAGCGCTTGGGATTGTGGATTGAATCGAGCGCGTTTGTGCCTTGGAACAAGGCTCCCTCCTGAAACAATCTTCAATTGTTCCAGGAAAATGCATAAGAGCCTCTAGCCATTTTCAATGGCAAGATGCTCTAGCGCATTTGTGCCTTGAAACAAGGCTCCCTCCCGAAACAATTTTCAATCGTTTCGGGAAAATGCATAAGAGCATCTAACCCTTTTCAAGGGTAAGATGCTCTAAATTTTTTCTAGATAAACTCCAGAATACTCTGGACAATGAACCGCGCTGCGTCTAAGGTCCAGACCCAAGCGAGAGTCTTGAGCGGATTCCGCACCGATCCGGGGCTTCATCGGTAGTCGGGAGCGGTTCGCGGGTAGATGGGCCGCAAGCGCTGCAGGTTCCCCGCCTGCGCGCTATCGGGCGCATGCCTGAAGCGGCGACGCAACAGCTCGGGTTCTCTCGATCACAATGCGCAATTCGCATTCTCCGTGTTGGCGACGGAGCTTCCAGAGGCCGCAACCACCTGTAAGGAGATCAGAACCATGTTCGATGACAACTGGTCGACTGAGGCCATGGCACGAACCCTGGGCGGTAAGTACGGTCCCGCGGGGGGCGGGTTCGGTCGGCGGGAGGAGGCCCCCGGTGGCTCCCCGGTGCGGGAAATGGCGCAGGTCATCGACAAGATGTCGGATCTTCTGGAAACCCAGGGTTTGTTCCGGGCGGAAATCGACAGCCTGCGCCGCGAGGTGCTGCAGTTGCGCAGCGAGCGGACCGAACTGGACCAGCGCTACACCCGGCAGGTGGCGAGCATGCAGGAGGAGCTGCGCATCCTGCGGGAGGAGCGCGCCCGCATGCTGCAGGAGTTGTTGGAGTACATCAACAGTGCCGGCGCCCATGCCGCCCCTCCGGAGGCCTTTGCCAGACTGCCCCTGGTGATCCGCAAGAACGACGCGGAGTTTTTGGGGGTGGCCGCCAAGGGGGGGCACTTCAGCCTGCGTGAATTCATCCGCATCATCGAGCGCAACGGCAGCACCCGCAAGAGCGTGGCCCTGGCCTGGCGGCGTGAACCCGGAATCTGGGTCCTGACCATCAACACCTTCGACCTGGACATGGGGCACAAGCACGAGCACGTGCTGCACCTGCGCCAGACCGTTACCCCCAGCCAGAACAACGTGGTGGAGCTGACCCACCTGTGCATCGACGGCCAGGCCGTGCCAGAGCCCTTCCTGCTGGTCCTGCTGCGCAAGATCAAGGACGGTTTCGAAGCCCAGGGCTGAGCTCTGGATTTTTTCTTTTACGCAAGGGCCTGTTTGCTTTGGAGCCTCTTTGTAACATTGCGGCATGAAAACGGAAAAAAGTAGATTCTGATCTAGAAATAATCTTGATCTGAACAGCACTTTGCGGTAAGCAACGCGAAAATCATGCGGGGCGCAAGGCCACAGTTCTTTTCCTGACAACCATCGGCGTCACGCGTCGTCCAAGGGGGAGCTCATGCCGCAAGTAGCTGCCAGAATCACAGCCAACCACGAGCAGTGGCTCAAGGAATACTTCAAGACCAAGAGCGCCGGCGCCGAGTTCATTCTCCCCTGGGCCGTGGACACCTTCTTTCGGGCCCTCAACGCCATCAAGAGCCAGTTTTCCACCGCCGAGCTCATGACCATCGTGGAAGCCCACAAGGACGTGAAGCTCCTGCCCGACCAGTCCCGCCTCGCCTACCTGCAGCTGCGCCTCCAGGACGCCTGCGATCTGGACCTGCTGCACACCAAGTACAACGCCAGCAAGAGCAGCATCGAGACCAAGCTCAAGCGCCTGGACGATACCCAGGCCACCGCCCTGATGATCTGGGCCGCCGCCTACTGGGTGAGCAAGGAAAACAACGTCAGCACGCTGGAAGACTACATCCTGAGCCGCTAGCCGTACGGCGCTGCGCGCCCGACCCCAAGCCTCTGCCCCTGCCTTGCCGCTTAACATCCGTCCTGCCTGGGCCGGCTGTGTGTCCGGTGCCGCTTCCCCCTTTCGTCTGACGCTTCATCCTGCCAACCATCGGGAGTGTTACTCGTCTCGCTGTTGTATAACGCTTTGTAATTTAAGATTATCATGGGTTGTGCTTCCCAGATTTCACAGGGTTGCTTCCCAATTTCCGCTGGTCTGCTTCCCGAATATTCAGGCTGAGGTGTGGACTGGTGGCAATGTGATCCTGTTCGCATCCAAAAAACGAAAAGGCCGCCCCAAGGCGGCCTTTTTCCAGGCGTGAAAACAAGAACGGCTAAACCAGCTGCTTGAGCAGGGTGTCCTTGATGGAGTCGATGCTGCCTTCGCCGTTGAGTTCGATGTACTTGGTGGCGCCCTTGGCGGCCAGGTCCTTGTAGAAGTAGCAGGCGGCCAGGGTTCCGGTGGTGGTGTCGTAGTAGATGTCGTGGCGCTTGTTGATGGCGTCCTCGTCCTGGTCGTCGGAGCGGGACTTCAGGTCGCCGCCGCAGACCCGGCACTTGTCGCCGTTGGGCTTGATGGCGTCGATGAAGATGTTGTTGGGGTGGTTGGGGTCATTGGCGCAGAGGCGGCGGCCCATGATGCGGTTCTTGGCCACTTCGCGGGGCAGCAGGATCTCGATGACGTAGTCCAGACCCATCTTGGCTTCCTGCAGGGCTTCCCACAGCTTCTGGGCCTGCACGATGTTGCGGGGGAAGCCGTCCAGCAGCCAGCCGCCGGCGCCCTTGGCCTGCAGGGTCTCCAGGATCATGGGGATGGTGATTTCGTCGGGCACCAGCTCGCCCTTGTCGATGTAAGTCTTGGCCTTCTTGCCAAGCTCGGTGCCGCCGCCGATGTGCTCGCGGAAAATCGCACCGGATTCGATGTGGGCCAGGTTGTATTTCTGCTTCACCAGGGAGCCCTGGGTTCCCTTGCCGCTGCCGTTGGGTCCGAAGATCAAAATATTCACAGGCGCATCCTCCTTGAAAAACTTTTCACGAGCTCTAAAGAAAGGCCCGGCCTTTGTCAAATACGACCGCGAAATCTTTACGGTCAAACCCCGCAAACAGCAAGCGCCAAAGCGGATTTTTCTTTCAGCCGTCGCTGCCTTCCTCACGGGAGAAGACCAGCCCTTCCCGTTGCAGCCGTACCGCCTTGCCTCCGGGGAACTGCAGCACCGTGCCGCCGCGTTTCTGGGTCCAGGCCCGTTCCAGGGCCTCCAGGGAGCTCGCCAGCACCTGGCCGGGGCCCAGCCGGTCCAGTAGCACCTTGTAGACCCGCAAACGCAACGCTGGGGGGCACTGCTCCAACACCGGACGGGGCAGCAGGACCGCCCCCCCATCGTGGGGCAGTTCCGCCAGGATGCGCCGCGTCTCCCGCTCCCAGTGCTCCGCGTCGCGCCGGGCCTGGCGCCAGAGCCCGGCCGCCGTCTCAAGGTACGCTGGGTTCTCGCGCAGGAACCAGGGCAGCAGCTCGCCACGCACCCGGTTGCGCAGGAAGGCGGGGTCTTGGTTGGAGGCGTCCTCCTGCCAGGGGCGCTCCAGGGCCTGCAGGAACTCCCGCAAGGCCGTGCGGGGCGTCAAGAGCAAGGGGCGCAGCAGCCCCAGCTCCGGCACCAGGGCCCCCATGCCTCCCAAGGCAGGCCAGCCCGTGCCGCGCAGCTGCCGCAGCAGCTGGTCCTCGGCCAGGTCGTCCAACTGGTGCCCCAGGGCTACCCAGGCGCAGTCCTGCCGCTCGCGGACCTCGGCGAACCAGGCCAACCGGGCCAGGCGCCCCGCTTCTTCGAGTCCCACGCCATGTTCGGCGGCCAGACGCGGCACGTCCGCCCCTTGCCGGAGCAGGTCCAGCCCCAGGGCGGTACACAGCATCGCGCAGGCCGTGGCGTCCTCTTCGGCCTCGGGCCGCAGGCCGTGGTTCAGGTGCAGGGGCAACAGACCGACCCCCAATCTGGGGGCCAGGCAGTGCAGGATGAGCAGCAGGGCGGTGGAGTCGGCACCCCCGGAAATGGCCACGGCCAGGCGCTGCCCCCGCAGGTCCAGTGCCAGCTCCCGCAGCAGGAAGCGCTCCACCTGGAGGCAGAGCCGCGCGCAGGGCGGGGGCAGGTCCTGGAGTCGGGTGGGGAGGGTGGGGGGCATGACAACTCCCTGAGCCGCGCCCCGAGCCGCAATGCGGCTCAGACCGGGATGTCCAGCTCGCGCAGGAGCTGGTCCAGCCAGTCCATCATGTGCGCCCGCAGCTGGGGCGTGGCGTAGCTCACGCAGGAGCAGCGCAGGATGACGCGGCTGCGCACCAGCAGCTCCAACCGCAACCGGTCCTCCTCCAGCTCCAGGGCCAGGCAGTGGGGGCCGCAGTCCGGGTGCTCCAGCTGTTCCGGCCCCAGGAGTTCCTTGGGCGCGGGCAGCCAGTAGAGGCCTTCCATGGAGCCAGCCAGGCCACGCTCCTTGAGGGCCGCGGCCAGGCGTTGCACATGTTCGGGGTAGAGGTCTTCGATACAATACAGGCGCATGGCTTAGCTCTGTTCCGGGTTGGAGTGGTCTTCTGCGCAGAGGGGATGCAGGGGGGCCTTGCGCCGGGTCCGCCGGCCGGGATGGGCGTCGGGGATCAGGGCATCCCGGTCCAGATTGAACATGCGGCGCGTGAGGTCGATGAAGCGCTGGGAGGAATCCTCCTCCTCGGAGCGGCGCTGCAGAAAGGCGATGGGGTCGTGCAGCACCTTGCGCACCAGGGAGCGCACCAGGACCTCCAGGGCCTCGCGGGCCTGGGGATCCTGCTCCAGCCCCAGCCGCTTGAGGGTCTTGGCCAGCTCCTTGTCGCCCACGGCATCGGCCTGGCCCAGCAGGTCCACGATGGTGGGCTGCAGTTCCAGGGACTTGAGCCAGCGGCCGAACTCCCGGGCCTCGCTCTCCACGATGGCCCTGGCCTTGGCCGCCTCCTCCTGGCGCTGGGCCAGGTTCTCCTCCACCACTTCCTTGAGGTCGTCGATGTCGTAGAGGTAGACGTTGTCCAGGTTGTTCACGTCCGGGTCGATGTCGCGCGGCACGGCGATGTCGATGAAGAACATGGGGCGGTTCTTGCGTCGCTTGAGCACGCCCTTGAGGTCCTTGGCCTTGATGATGGCCGTGGGCGAGCCCGTGGAGCTGATGATGATGTCCACGTCGTCCAGGCGCGAGAACAGGGCGTCGAAGGGGATGGCCTCGCCCCGGAACTGCCGGGCCAGCTCCTCGCCGCGCTCCAGGGTGCGGTTGGCCACCAGGATGCCCTGGATGCCCGCGCCCAGGAGGTGCATGGCGGCCAGCTCGGCCATTTCCCCGGCGCCGATGAGCATGGCCTTGAAGTTCTTCATGTCGCCGAAGATGCTCTTGGCCAGTTCCACGGCGGCGTAGGAGATGGACACGGCGCTGGAGCCGATGTCCGTCTGGGTGCGCACCCGCTTGGCCACGGAAAAGGCCTTGTGCAGCAGCCGGTTAAGGATGACGCCGCTGGTGCCCTGCTGCACGGCCTTGGAGTAGGCCTTTTTGAGCTGCCCCAGGATCTGGGGCTCGCCCAGGACCATGGAATCCAGGCTGCAGGCCACGCTGTAAAGGTGTTCCACGGCGCCCAGCTCGGTGTGGATGTAGACGTAGGGCCTGAGCGCGTCGGCCGTGGCGCCGCAGAACCGGGCCCACTGCTCCAGGGCCTCTTCCCCGGCCTGGGGCCCCCGGCCGATGACCAGCATCTCCACGCGGTTGCAGGTGGAGAGCACCATGATCTCGCGGATCTGTCCCTTGGGCGGAAAGACGGGGGTCTCGGCCTGTTCGCAGGCGGCCAGGGCGAACTTTTCGCGCACCTCCACACCGGCGGTGCGGTGGTTGAGTCCGAGCAGGAATATGAACTTATGCATGATTTATTGTGGTTGAAAACTGTGGTGCGTGGGCAGGAACAGGGTCACCCCCACCAGGGAGACCACGGCGATGAGAAAGAGCCAGATGGCCAGCCGGGCGGGCTTGCGGCCGCGCAAGCCCTGGATCACGCGTTGATGAAAGAGCAGTGCGAACAGGATCCAGATGACCACGGAGGTCAGTTCCTTGGGGTCCCAGGAGATGACGCGCCCCCAGGTGACGCGTGCCCAGATGAAGCCCGAGAGCATGCCCAGGGTGAAGAGCGGGAACCCGTAGAGCGCGGCCCAGTGGTTGGGCTTGTCGAACACGCCCAGGGCGGGCAGGTCCTTGCGGAAGCCCGTGAGCTTTTCCTTGGTCTTGATCTTGCGGTCCAGGTGCAGGAACACCAGCCCGGACCCGAAGGCCATGGCCAACAAGGCCAGGCTCATGAACAGCGAGGCGATGTGCAGCCCGAAGAACAGCCCGGACAGCGCCTCGGGCATCACGGCCTGCTGCTGCCGCAGCGTCATGGAAAACAATAATAAAAGCAGGGCCAGAGGCGAGGCCGTCAGGGCCAGGAACTCCAGCTTCAGCCGCCACCAGAGGAAAAAGAAGATGGCCAGGAAGCTCCAGGACAGGAGCTTGACGTAGAAGCCCCGGGGCATGGTCTTGAAGGAATGCTGGGCCAGGTCCGCCACCAGGGACATGGTGTGCAGGCCGAAGCCCAGGATGGCGCACCAGGCAGCGGCCCGTTTGAGCCCCTCGCGGCGGCTGATCACCCCCCCGAAGAACAGCAGCGTGCCCACCAGGTACAGCCCCGCCACGAACAGCCGCATCAGTTCAAGCGTTTCCATGCAGAACCTCTTCTACCACGGTCTCCAGCGCAGGGTGCAAGGCAGGGGGTACCAGCTCCCGCAACACGGTGAGGCTGCCCTCGCGGTCCCCGGCCCGGAGCGTTTCGGCCAGGGGCGAGTCCACCACGGCCCGGAACACGGCCGTATTCTCCGCGGACGGCAGGCCCAGCCCCAAGAGTAGCGGCCGCAGCCGCCCCAACAGGGCCAGCAGGCGTTCATAGCGCAAACCCAGATAGCCCTGCAAGTCCTGGCGGATCTTGCGGGCCAGGGCCGGACTGTGCCCCCCGGTGGA
>CAZNSV010000108.1:8294-9220 GCA_964575775.1 uncultured Desulfovibrionaceae bacterium | reverse complement strand
CAACACGGGGATTCCGGAGAGCAAGGCCTTCATGGTTAACGTGACCAAAGCCTAAAGGAGGGCGCCCACATGTCGAAAGGTTTCTTTGTCGATCTCTCCATCTGCACGGCCTGCCGTGGCTGTCAGGTGGCCTGCAAGCAGTGGAACAAGCTGCCTGCCACCCCAACCGAGAACTGGGGCTCCCACCAGAACCCCAAGGACCTGAGCTACTCCACCTACAAACTGGTGCACTTCCAGGAAGCCGAAGTGGACGGTGCGCTCAAGTGGCTCTTCTTCCCCGAGCAGTGTCGCCACTGCGTGGAGCCGCCCTGCAAGATGGCCACGGACCTCGCCGTGGAGGATGCCTTCATCGTGGACGAGGCCACCGGCGCCGTCATCGTGACCGAGAAGAGCAAGGAACTCACCGACTACTCGGAAGGTTCCGAAATCTGCCCTTACAACATTCCCAGAAAGGACGAGGCCTCCGGGCTGTGGTCCAAGTGCACCATGTGCATCGACCGCATCTCCAACGGCATGAAGCCGGCCTGCGTGACCACCTGTCCCACGGGCGCCATGAACTTCGGCGACCTGGAGGAGATGAAGGCCATGGCCAAGGCCCGGCTGGAGCAGCTCAAGGGTAGCTGCCCCAATGCCGTCCTGGGCAATCCGGACGAAGTCCGGGTGATCTACCTCTTCCCGGTGGATCCCAAACTCTACTACAGCTATGCCGTGGCCGAGGTCGCGCCCACGCGCCTGAACAGGAAACAGCTGTTCGCCAGGGTGACCAAGCCCGTGCGCACCTTGCTCTCCTCGTAGAGCCTCACGACACTCTCAACTTCCTCTTCCATCCTCCCGGTTCATGGGGCGGTCCCGCAAGGGGCCGCCCCTATCTCTTGGCAGCCCGGTCCCGCAAGGGGCCGCCCCTATCGCTTGGCAGCCCGGTCCCG
>CAZNSV010000108.1:0-8194 GCA_964575775.1 uncultured Desulfovibrionaceae bacterium | reverse complement strand
CAAGGCAGAGCCCCTGTCGCTTGGCAGCCCGGTCCCGCAAGGCAGAGCCCCTGTCGCTTGGCAGCCCGGTCCCGCAAGGCAGAGCCCCTGTCTCTTGGCAGCCCGGTCCCGCAAGGCAGAGCCCCTATCTCTTGGCAGCCCTGTTCCGCAAGGGGTCGCCCCTGGGTCTTCAGGGGAGTCCAGTCCGGTCCGTTACGCTCAAGTAGCCTGATCCCCCGCCTGCAGCGTCCGCAACCGCGCCGCCAGGTCCCAGGCCAGCAGCCGCTCCGCAACGCAAGGGGGCACCAGGTGCTGCCAGGGCTCACCCGCCGTCATGGCCCGGCGCACCGCCCCGGCACTGAGGCCCTTTAGCTCCGGGGGGCGCTCCCACAGCACCTCCACCCGCAGCCCGCGCTGCTGGAACAGCTCCAGCTTGGCCCGCCCCCAGGCATCGTAGATGGTCAAAAAGAACACCGCGTCCAGGGGCACGTAGGCGCCGTACAATTCCGGCCGGTCGATGGGCAGCGGCACCACGGTCAGGGCCTCCGCAGGCACGCCCGCGGCTCCCAGGGTGCCACGCAAGAGGATCTGGCGCTCGTAATAGGTAAGGGGGTTATTTTCGGGGGCGCTGCGCTGCGGGTCCGCCGGGTGGGGGCGGGTGCGCTCAGGGTCCGGATTGGTGACGCCCACCACCAGGTGTTCGCAGCGGGCCCACCCGGCCAGGAGATAGCGCAGGTGGTCGTTGTGCAGCACCTGGAACCGCCCGTGGATCACTCCCACGGGATGGGGCTTGCCGGTCATGAGGGTCCCTCCGTCTCGGGCGCCGCGAGGGCGAACGGTTCGTACGCAGCGGGCCAGGCGGCCAGGTCCGCCGGGTTGTCACGCAGGCCTTGCAGCCTGGCCAGTTCCAGATGGTTGAGCATGGTCAGCATCAACTCCGCCCCCCGCAGGTAACCCAGGGCCCCGGTCGCGGCCTGCACCTCGTCGAAGCCGGTCACCGCGTCGCGCCGCAGACCCTGCCCGTGCAGCACCAGGGGCACGGGTTCCCCGGAATGGATCAGGGGGCCGCTGCTGGGTGTGGAGTGGTCCGCAGTGAGCACCAAGAGCAGGTCCGGGTCCTGCATCAGCCTGGCGAGCAGCGGCGCCGCCCCCGCATCCAGGGCCGCGATGACCTCGCGCTTGCGCAGCGGGTCCTTGGTGTGGGCGGCCTGGTCCGGGGCCTTGGTGTGCACGTGCACCCAGTCGTAATCCCGCAGGGCCGCGTAGGCGAGCTCCAGCCGCCGTGCCAGGTCCGTACCGGGGGCGCTGGTGTCCGGCACGGCCAGGAACTCCAGCCCCACCACCTGGGCCAGCCCCCGAAACAGGGCGCCCGAGGCGATGCACAGCCCCCGCAGACCGTTGTGCTCGGCAAAGGGGGGGATGGCGGTCAGCCGCCCGGCCCGCTGGGTGGCCAGGGCATTGGCCGGGGGCAGACGCCGCGCCGCCCGGGCGATATTCACGGGATGGGCACGCAGGGCCGTGTAGCAAGCCCGCAGATACGCGGCCAGGGCCCGGGCCGTGCGCCAGGCCTCGGCCTCCTCCCCGCGCTGCCGGGCCTCGGCCAAAGGCTGGGGCGCGATGAGCATGGCCCCGTCGCGGATGGGGTTGGTGTCCGTGAGCAGGGGGCTGCCCCCGCCCTGGATCAACAACACGCCGTGCACGTCCTTGGCGTGGTGGAAGCGAAACCGCAGCCCGGCGTGAGTGGTTTGCGGCAGGGCGGCGCACAGGGCCCGCACGGCTGCGGCGTCCAACTGCGGGGGCGTGTCGTGCAGCATGCGCAGACACCCCTGCTCGGGCTGGACGCTGACCAGGCGCGCCATGAGGGCCACGTCTTCCGGCGCGGGGTCGAGCCCCTGCCCCACAGCCTCCAGGATGCCGCGCCCCGGAAACAGGGCCGGGGGGTAACCGAACATGACGAAGTGGGCCAACTCGCTGGGCAGGGCCTGCCCGGCCAGGGTGGCGTGATAGAGACCGTTGCACCCGGCGGCGGCCAGGCGATCGAAGCCCGGGGTGGGCGCGGCCTGCAGCGGCGTCAAACCGCCCAGCTCCGGGTGGCTGCGATCGCCGAGGCCGTCCAGGACGATGAACAGGCATTTCTTGGGCATGGTTCCTCTGCTGCGGGCCTTGCCGGGTGACCGGGTTGTTGTCGGGCCATGTCGCCGGGCCGTTCTATGGTTGGGCGGCCGTTGCATTACAACTAACGATTTGCCCCTGCAGGGGGAAGGGGTTAGCAAGTGGGTATGCTCATCGATCTGCACGTGCACAGCAAGCTCTCCCCCTGCAGCAGCCTGGACCTGGCGGCGATCCTCGCCACGGCGCGGCAACGCGGGCTGGACGGGGTCTGCATCACGGACCACGAGAGCATGTCGGCCCGGCACCAGCTGCGCGAAGGCGTGCAGCCGGACGGGCTGGTGGTGCTCATTGGCCAGGAATACGCCACGCCCGAGGGCGATTTCCTGCTCTTCGGCCCCTTCGAGGAGCTGGAGCCCGGGCTCCCGGCCCGGGAGCTGCTGCCCCTGGTCCACAAGGCGGGCGGCGCGTCCGTGGCGGCCCATCCGTTCCGCGCGGGGCGCCCCGTGCAGGAGTTCGTGCCCCGCGAAGGGCTCTGCACCTGCCTGGAAGTGGACAACGGCCGCAACTCGCTGCTGGAGAACCGCCGGGCCGCGGACTGGAGCCGCCGCTTCGGCCTGCCCGCGGTCTGCGGCAGCGATGCCCACACCCTGGCCGAGCTGGGTGCCCGCCCCACCCGCTTCTCCCGCCCCATCAGTTCCCGCCGGGAGTTGATCCTGGCCCTGCGGGAGGGGCGTTGCCGCCCCCACACCGGCATCCGGCAGCACTCCCCGCTGTGCAACGCTGCTTTCCAGCATTCCACCGCTCCCGCACTCTGAGTTTCGCCCTCGCGGCACACCCCGCGCCTCAGCCCAGCCGCTCCGCCCAGAGGGCCGCGCCCAGGGCACCGTTCATGTCCGGTTCAGGGGGCAGCAGCAGGTCCTCGCCCGGCCTGGCGCCCAGCTTGCGGGCCAAGAGGGTCCGCACGCAGGGGTTCAGGGCCACGCCTCCGGCAAAGACCAGCGGAAAAGCGAAACGCACCCGGCCGAGCATCTGCAGGGTGCGGTTGACGATGGCCTCGTGCAGCCCCAGGGCGATGTTCTCCGGGCGCTCGCCCCGGGCCATGAGCGAGGTGGCCTCGGTCTCGGCGAAGACCGTGCACATGCTGTTGATCTGCGGCGCGGCGTCGCCTTGCAGGGCGTAGTCCCCGAAGCGCTCCACCGGAATCTGGAAGACCCCGGCCGTGTACTCCAGGAATTTGCCCGTGCCGGCGGCGCAACGGTCGTTCATCTCGAACTTGAGCACCCGCCCCCCTTCGCCCAGGGCCAGGGCCTTGGTGTCCTGGCCGCCGATGTCCAGCACCGAGCGGGCCTGGGGAAAGAGCCGGGCCGCGCCCAGGGCATGGGCCTTGATCTCGGTGATGCTCTCCAGGGGGGTATGCGGGGGGGCGGCATCCGGCTGCTCCAGCAGGCCACGACCGTAGCCCGTGCTCACCAGTCGGGCCACGCGCAGCCCCTGCAGCAGAGTGCGGCACTGGCGCAAGGGGTCGAAGGTGGTGGGCAGCCTGTGACTGTCCACCACCTGCCCCCGGCTCCAGAGCACCAGTTCGATGCTGCGCGAACCGATGTCCAGACCGGCGTAGAGGGGGGGCGTGCTCACGGCCGCCTCAGCCCAGGGTCTCCACAAAGGCCTGAATGCGGGTCTTGAGCTGCTCCACGTCCTCCATGCTGTAGTCGGTCTCCACGGCCAGCATGGGAATTCCGGCCTTGGTCAGGGCCTTGTCCACCTTGAAGGCCTCGTGGGCGTAGGGCTGGCAGAAGAGCAGGGCGTAATGCAGCACGCCGTCGGCCTTGAGCTCCCGGGCCAGGGAGACCACGTTCTCCAGGCGCTCGTCATTGGGCGTGAAGCAGGCGCAGTCGATCTTCATGTAGCGGTCGGCCAGGGCGTCCAGCAGCTCGTCCATGGTCTCGCCGGACTCGTCCACCAGATCGCGCACGTTGCGCGTGCCGATGCAGGACTCCTCGCCCACGATCACGGCGCCGGCGCTCTCCACGATGTAGGGCAGCTTCCAGTTGGGCACCGCCATGGGGCAGCCCGAGAGCAGCAACCGCGGCGTGCCCTTGGGCGCCACGCCCTGCCCCGCCACGATGCGCGCCTCCATCTCGTCGCAGAGCTCGTGCAGCTTGGCCGTGAAGCGCACCGGGTCGTCATAGAAGCTGATCTGGCTGATGAGCAGGGCGTCGCGACCGGAAATGGGCGCCGGGTCGGCCTGGCGCAGGGCGTTGAGCCGCTGGATGGCCTTGCGCTTGGCGTTCACCGTGGCCATGCCGCGCTTGAGGTCCGCCACGGTGATGGTCCGCCCCGTGAGCTTTTCCAACTCGGCCTTGTAGCGCACCAGTTCGGCGCGGAACAGGTCGCGATCACAGGCGTTTTTCTGCTGCGGCACTTCCATCACGTACATGTTCACGTGCTCGGCAAAGGCCTCGTAGGTCTTTTTCTTGCCGTCGCAGGTGGTCTCGCCCACCACTAGGTCGCAGCTTTCCGTGAAGGGGCAGAGCCTGGCCAGCTTGAAGCCCACAAAGGACTTGATCAGCGCGCAGGTGTTGCGCGGCACCAGGGTCTCGGCGGCCTCGCGCCCGGCATCGGCCCCGGCGCAGAGCCCCACGTGCACCGCGTCCGCGGCCAGGTTCAGCTCCTCGGGCACGAAGACGCAAAAGCTGCCGATGATCTTGCGGCCCTGGGCCTTGGCGTCCTGCAGCTCCTTGATGCGCAGGCCGTGGACCTCGGAGAGCACGAAGTCCAGGTACTCGGCGCCCTGCAAGCGCCCCTGCTGGCTGAGGTAGATGTCGCCGTAGAACTTGCCCAGCACCTGCAGCAGTGCGTCATGGGCTTCCAGGTCCAGGTCCAGCTTCTCCCACATTTCCTTGTACGTCGCTTCCGCCATGGTCCTCTCCTCGTTGCTTGGGTGAAGGATAGCGCCGGAACTGTACAACAGGGGAGAAGTTCCGAGAAATCAATGGTTCGGATGTAATACCCCGCAAGCAATAGACAGGAATGATGGATCGGCAGGTCTCGACTCAAGGGAGTCGGCAGGTGGTCGGTAGCGTCGCCTGGCCGGGCACGTGGTGTCCCGACGGCAGCCGTAGGGACACCCCGACCAGCGACGCGGAGCGTGACGCAGTTGAACCGCTTCTATTCACTGTTGAACCATGCGCGCTAGACAACATCTTCCTGGCCTGTTACGGAAAGCATAAAATGTTCAGCATCTTGTGCCCTCCAATAAACAGGGCTTGCCAGGAATCCATGCCCACCAGAACGCTTGCCGCCGCTTTCGGGAGCCTGTCGCGCAGCGGACAGGGGGTGGCCTGTTGCCTTCTGCTGCTGACTTCCCTGCTCCTGGGCTGCGACACTGAACAGACCCAAGGCCAGCGGGTCACCGTTGATTTTTCCAGCCCGCCGCTGCAGGCTCAGCACCGAGGCGCCGAGGAATTGCCGGAACTGCGCACCGCCGTGGGGGCCATGATCTCCCCCAAGGAGACCCACGCCCTCTATCAGGAGCTCTTCGTCTACCTTGCGAGGCAGGTCCAGCGCCGCCCCATCTTCCTGCAACGCAAGACCTACGCCGAGGTGAACGCCCTCTTCGAGCGGCAGGAGCTGGATCTCGGGTTCCTCTGTGCCGGTCCCTACGTCAGTGGCAAGGGGCGGCAAGGCTTCGAGTTGCTGGCCACTCCGGTGGTCAACGGCAGCCACAGCTATCACTCCTACCTCATCGTGCACCAGGACAGCCCCTTTCAATCCCTGGCGGATTTGCAGGGGCGCTCCTTCGCCTTCACGGACCCGCAGTCCAACACCGGCCGGCTGGTGCCGCTCTACTGGCTGCACGAGCTGGGGACCACGCCAGGAAAATTCTTCGCCAAGACCATCTTCACCTACAGCCACGACAATTCCATCCTGGCCGTGGCCCAGGGGCTGGTGGACGGCGCGGCCGTGGACAGCCTGATCTGGGACTATCTGGCCGCCCGGTCTCCCGAGGCGGTGGCGCGCACGCGGATCATCAAGGTCTCAGAACCCTACGGCATCCCGCCCCTGGTGGTGTCCACCACGTTGCCGCCGGAGTTGCGGCGGGAGTTGAAACAGGCCCTGCTGACCATGCACGAAACCCCCGAGGGCGCGGCGTTGCTCCACAAGCTGCTCATTGAACGCTTTGTGCGGCCCGACGATACGTGGTACGATTCCATCCGTGCCATGTTGGAGGTTGTGGGACCGCAAAGCGAGTGAGTCATGATGCGAAGCCTCAAGGGGAAGATGCTGCTGGCCCTGGCCGGACTGGTTCTGCTGAGCTGTCTGGCCGTGACCGGAGTGGCGTCGCAGCGGCTGGCCGCCGGGTTGCGCGCCTCGTTGCATTCCCTGGCGGAAAATCAGGCCCAGAGCCTGGCCCTGCAGGCCGCGGATCTGATCCTCATCAACGACCTTGTGGCCTTGCAGAAGCTCCTGCACCACGCCCGGCAGGGACACCCCGAAATCGCCTACATTTTTGTGCTCCAGGAGGGGCAGGTCCTGGCCGGGACCCTGCCCGGGGGCGTGCCCGGAGAGCTGGCCACGGCCAATGCCCCCAAGGATTCCGGCGCGTTGCATGCTCAGGAACTGCGCTCCACCCAGGGCGAGGCCTTCCTGGACATCGCCATGCCCGTGTTCGAGGGCAAGGCCGGAATCTTGCGCCTGGGGGTTTCCGAGCAGCTCCTCATGCAGCAGATTCGCGAGATGTGGCTGGAGATCGCGGCCCTCAGTGCGGTAATCCTGTTCTGCGCCCTCCTCGGGGGGGCGCTCTTTGCCCGTCGCTTGACCCGCCCCCTGGAAGGACTGGTACGGGCCGCTCGGGAGCTGGACGCCCGGCGTTTCGACGTGCGCGCGCCAGTGAGCGGCAACGATGAGCTGGCCGAGGTGGCCGGGGCCTTCAACCACATGGCCCAGCGAGTGCAGGACTACGTGACCCGCATGGAAGAGCAAGCCGCGGACCTGGAAAGCCTCTACAGCCGTCTCTCCAGGGCCTACGAGGTCATTCAGGGAGCGGCCGGATTGAGCACACTGCGGGATTTGGGCTCCTTCATCATGCGCACCGTGCAGGAGCATATCGTCTGCTCCAACATGCTGCTGCTGCTCTTCGATTCCACCCGCAGTGGGCTGTTCTGTGTCACCCAGTTGCAGTGCATCCGCCATGCGGCCCCAGAAGTGGTGGAGGCCCTGGAAGAAATGCTGCAGGGGCTACCCGCCTTCAGTGTGGGGTTTGCCCGCAGCCTGCCAGCGGATCTGGTTCCAGAGTTCGGAGCCGACGCCGCCCGGCAGGGCATCATTCCCCTGCACAGCGAGGGGCGCAGCTGCGGCTGCCTGGTGATCTTCTGCCCTGGGCAATGTCGCTGCAACCTGTTGGAAGCGGAATTCGTGGGTTTGATCCTGGCCCACGCTACAGCCATGCTGCTGCGCGCCGCCCAGCACGAGGAGGAGATTCGGCGTCTGACGGCCCAACTGGACAGCGTTCCGGAATTCTGCGGCATGGTGGGGCGCGACCCCTCCATGCAGGCGGTTTTCTCCCTGATCGAGGATGTGGCGCCCACGGACGCCACGGTGCTGATCCAGGGCGAGAGCGGCACGGGCAAGGAGCTTGCGGCACGGGCCATCCACGACCAGAGCCCTCGCAGGGACAGGCCCTTCATTGTCATCAACTGCTCCGCCTATCCCGAGACCCTGCTGGAGAGCGAGCTGTTCGGCCACGAGAAGGGGGCCTTCACCGGCGCTGTCAAACAGCGGGGGGGGCGTTTCGAGCAGGCTCACGGGGGTACGGTGTTCCTCGACGAGATCGGGGAAGTGCCCCTTCCGGCCCAGGTCAAGCTGTTGCGGGTCCTGCAGACCCGTCAGTTGGAGCGCCTGGGCAGCGACAAGACCCTGGATGTGGATGTGCGGATCATCGCGGCCACCAACAAGGCTCTGGCGGAGGAAGTTCAGGCGGGGCGATTCCGCGAGGACCTCTACTACCGCCTGGACGTGGTCAGCCTGCGCCTGCCCCCTTTGCGGGAGCCGCCCGCGCCTCGGTTTGTTCCCCGCTGGACTGCTTCGAGGAAATCGTCACCAA
>CAZNSV010000107.1:0-9277 GCA_964575775.1 uncultured Desulfovibrionaceae bacterium | reverse complement strand
CGGATCAAGCTGAAGCGTTTATATCCGAAACTTTAAGCCGTACGATGTACTAGGCGCACCCCGCAACGCAAGCCAGGCCGGTCGTCCCTCGGGACGGTCGGCCTTTTTCATTGCGCGATGCCGTTGATATTGCCGCCAGGGCCTCAGACCGGCTGCGCCCAGGCCGGAACCAGCCGCCAGGCCCTGTTCAGCCGCCGATCCAGGGTCGGGGCCTCGGGGTCCAGGCTGCGCACCAGGGCCCAGAAGCGCTCCGAGTGGTTCAGCTCCCGGGTGTGGCAAAGCTCGTGCAACAGCACGTAACGCACCAGGTCCAGGGGCAGGAACAGCAGCGCCGCGTTCAGGCTCAGGCCGTGGCGGCTGGAGCAGCTGCCCCAGCGGCTGCGCTGCAGACGAATGCTCACCCCGCGCCCCTCGAGCCCGGTGCGGGTCTCCAGATCGTGCAGCAGCGGGGGCAGGAAGCCCCGGGCCTGCCCCTTGAGCCAGGTGCACAGCGCCCGACAATGCTCGGCCTCGCTGCCGCTGCCGAAGAATTGCAGGGTTCCGGCGTTTTCGATCAGCCGCAAGCGCCCCCCTTTGGTGCTGGGGTAGCGGACCGGAAAGTCGCGTTCCAGGGCCTCGAGCCGGACGGCCTGGGGCAGCAGGGAACCGCCCCCGCCCTCCTCCAGCCCCAGGCGGCGCAGGGTGTCGCGGATCCAGCCGAGCTTGTCGCGCACCAGCCCCTCGGCCAGACGGCCGTCCCAGTGCGAGGGCAGCAGCACCTCCACCCCCAGGCCGGGCACGATGCGGATGGAGGCCCGTTTGGCCCGGGCGCTGTGGCGTACGCGGTACTGGGGCAGGGGCAAGTTTGTTCGTTGGGGCATGACGTCTGCCGTCCTACAGCAGCCAGGGCACGGAGGCAATGGGCCTGGTGCTTGCGGCCGGAGCGGGAAGAATTCGCTCAAGGGCTTGCCAAGCGCGTCCTGAGCAGGCAGTAATCGGAGCTGTGCCGCCGTGGCGATGGGCCCGGCGGCAGTCCTGCGCCAGGGAAGCGCGGGGCAGGGGCAAGTCCCCTGGATCATTGCCAACCACGAGCGAGAGAGCAACACACATGCGCATCAGTCTGTGTCTGATACCCGGGGACGGGGTGGGACCCGAGATCGTGCCCCAGGCCGTGAAGGCCTTGGAACGCATCGCGGCCAAGTACGAACACGATTTTTTCTTTGCCGAGGCGCTGCTCGGCGGCGCGGCCATCGACAAGACCGGCGGCCCCCTGCCTGAGGAGACCCTGGAAAAATGCCGCGAAGCCGATGCCGTGCTGCTGGGCGCGGTGGGTGGTCCCAAGTGGGACACGCTGGACCCCTCCGTGCGCCCCGAGAAAGGGCTGCTGGGCATCCGCAAGGCCCTGCGCCTGTTCGCCAACCTGCGCCCGGCCAAGCTCTTTGCCGAGCTGGCCCACGCCTGCTATCTGCGGCCCGACATCGTGGAACGCGGCATCGACATCATGGTGGTGCGCGAGCTTACCGGGGGCGTGTACTTCGGGGAACCCCGGGGCCGCGAGATCCGGGACGGCAAGCGCCTGGGCGTCAACACCATGATCTACAACGAGGACGAGGTGCGCCGCATCGCCCGGGTGGGCTTCGAGGCCGCCCAGAAGCGCAAGCGCCGCCTCTGCTCCGTGGACAAGGCCAACGTCCTCGATGTCTCCCAGCTCTGGCGCGAGGTGGTGGAAGAGACCGCCGCCGAGTTCCCGGACGTGGAGCTCACGCACATGTACGTGGACAACGCCGCCATGCAGCTGGTGCGCGACCCCTCCCAGTTCGACGTCATCGTCACCGAGAACCTCTTCGGCGACATCCTTTCCGACGAGGCCAGCGTCATCACCGGCTCCATCGGCATGCTGCCCTCGGCCTCCCTGGGCGAGGGGCGCCCCGGCCTCTACGAACCCATCCATGGCTCCGCGCCCGACATCGCCGGGCAGGACAAGGCCAACCCCCTGGCCACCATCCTTTCCGCCGCCATGCTGCTGCGCTACTCCTTTGGCCTGGAGAAGGAAGCCGCGAGCATCGAAAAGGCGGTGCAGTCCGTGCTGCAGGAGGGCTACCGCACCGGCGACATCATGGAGCCGGGCAAGACTCTGGTGGGCTGCAACAAGATGGGCGACCTGGTGGCGGCGCGGATCTGAGCCGGCCTGACAACACAATGTCCGACACGCCCCTGACTCTCGTGGTGGGGGCCGGGATCACCGGCCTCACCGCCGCCCTGACCCTGGCGCGCCGTGGCCGCAACTGCCTGCTGCTGGAGCGCGAGGACCGGGTGGGGGGGCTGTGTCGTTCCTTCGAGCTGGACGGCATCGTCTTCGATCTGGGCCCCCACGTGCTCTTCGCCACACCGGGCACGCCCCAAGGTGATTGTATCCGGGAGCTGCTGGCCCAGGAGCCGTGCATCTCCCGGCCCTTCGCCTTTGCGGTGCAGGCTGCGGGGCGTATGTGGCGCTTCCCCAACCACCTGGACATCCTGCGCTACCCCTGGCGCTACAAGAAGGACGTGCTGGCCACGGTGCTCTTTCGGCGCAAGGGCATCCCACCCGAGGCCCCGGCTACCGCCGCCGACGAGCTGACCGCGGTCTGCGGGCCGGAGCTCTACCGGCTGCTCTTCCGCGACCTGTTCCACAAGAAGACCCTGCTCCCGCCCGAAAAGCTGCACCGGCACTGGCTCTTGCGCGTGGAGCGCACGGCCTGGAACACCTTGGAACCGCCCCCGCCGCAAGGGGGCAAGCTCGACAAACTGCGCCGCATCGTGGCCAACTACCGGCAACGCTACCTCTACCCCGTGCAGGGGCTGGAGCGGCTGGCCGTGAACCTGCACCAGCGCTATCTGGCCGCTGGTGGGCGCAGCCGCACGGCCTGCGGTCCCATCGCGCTGGAGCGCGAGGGCAACCGCATCGTGGCCGCCCGGGTGGGCTCAGAGCGTCTGGCGGTGCGGGAAGTTGTTTGGACGCCCCCGGTGCACAGCCTCAACACCCTGCTGGGGCTGGACATCCCCCCCCTGGATGCCGTGAGCCAGACCCTGGTCTGTCTGACCTTCAACCGTCGGGAGCGGCTGCCGCGCCCCTTCGTCTATACCTACCACCCCGACCCGGCCCTGCTCTGCAACCGCATCTATTACCCCGAGAGCATCTTCCGCGAGCTGGCCCCCGCGCAGTGCGAGGGGTTCTGCCTGGAGATCAGCCACCACGGGGAGCACCCCGCTCTGCCCGAGGCGGAACTGCTGCCGCGCTGCCTCGCGGACCTGGAGCGCCTCGGTCTGGCCCGGCGCGAGGATTTGCGCGCCTCGCGGGTGGTCTCCCTGCCCCACAGCATGCCCGTCTACGGCCTGGACTATCAGGAGCGCCTGGCAGAGGCCTACGCCGGAGTGCGCGAGCTGGAGAACCTGCTGGCGGTGGGACGACTGGGGGGGCACCACTTCTGCCTGACCCCGGCAGCCGTGGGCCAGGGGCTCAAGGCCGCCGACCTGCTGGCCCCCACTGCCTGACCCTCGCCACAAGAAAGGGAGGACGGCGCTTCGGCACCGCCCCCCCTTGGTAGCTGTTTTCGTATTCTGTATCCCCTGCGGGCCTATTTAGAGCATTCCCCTGAAACAGTTGAAAATAGTTTCAGGAGGGAACCTCGTTTCAAGGCGCAAATGCGCTAGTACGGCGGCCCCACGAACTGCTGCGCCACCCAGCCGTTGATGTCGAGCGCCGGGACGTAGACGTACCAGAAGCCGCTTTCGTTGCGCAGCGGCTGCACCGGCTGCCCCGCATAGAGCACGGCCGTCACGGCGCAGCCCAGGCCAGGACAGACCCGCAGATTCAGCTGCGCCGGATAGACCACGAACGGAGGGGGCGGCGCCGCCAGAGGCGGTGCCGGAGGCGGGGGTGGCACCACACCCGGCGGCGGAGGCGGGGGCGGCGGTACGACACCCGGCCCCACACAGCCCGCACCAGGCTGCCACACCGTGCCGGGCGGACACCCGGCCCAGGCCACGGCACTGCCCCCGACGAGTGTTGCCCACAGGCTCAGACTCAAGACAACCAGAATCAAACGCTGCATGGCCAGTCTTCCTCCCTGGCTGCGCAATGGTTACCGCCGACCGCGTACAGCTGCGCTCGGCACCCGAGACTCAGGGCCGCCACGGTCCCGGAGGCATGGGCGGAGGCGGCGGCAGCAGGCGCGGCAAGGGCAGCGGGATCACCGGCAGGGGCAGCACCAACGCGGGGGGCGGTGGCACGAACACCGGAGGCGGCGGCGCATAGGGCGGCGGCCCCGGCGGCGGCGGCGGCGGTGCATACCCGGCCGGGACGCAGCCCCAGCCCGGACGCCAGAAATAGCCGGGCGGGCAGGCAGCCCCGGAAGGCTCGGGCAGGAGCACAAACCCCAGCAACAACAGACCGAAAAGCAGGCTCAGGTTACCCTTCATGGCGCTTCTCCTTCACTTGTACGGACCTCGGTTCAGGGCGGCGAAACACGAAGCGCCTCGCCACGCCTTGGGGAGCCCACGCTCCCAGGATCGGACGGGACCTGTCCAACATGGCCACACGTCCTGGCCGGACACTGCGTTCAACGGCCTGAACACCCGCGGTCCGCTGCGGGTGCCAGGGCCCACTCCACGACAATCCCACCATCCCGGGCGGACCCCGCCTGCCGCAGCCCACTCACACTAGGGAAGGGGCGGGGGCGGCGGACCACCAGGCCCAGGCGGACCACCAGGACCAGGGGGCGGGAACAGCGGGATGACCAACCCTGGCCCCGGCGGGGGCGGTCCCGGCGGCCCCGGAGGGGGCGGCGGCCACAGACAACCCGTCAGCAGCACCGCCGTCAGGCAGAGCAGAAGCAAGAGGTTCGCGATTCTCTTCATGCCGTGTATTCCTTTGTTGGCTGAAACTGCCGCAGTCTGCTGCCTAAATCACGGGCGGCGGAGCACCCGGCGGCGGAAGCTGCGGGTTGAGGGGCGTACTGGGCTGCGGCGCCGGAGGTACCGGATCCGGAGCAGGCTGCGGCGTGGGCGGCGGCGGCGGTGCCGGAGCTGGTGCCGGAGCGGGCGCGGGTGCCGGAGCAGGCGCAGGGGCAGCTGGTTGCGGACGCGTGATGATCGGAGCCGGCGCCGGTGGCGGAGGTGCAGGGCGCACCCTGGGAGGGGGCGGGGCCGGGCGCACCACGGGATGCGGCGGAGGCGGCGCGGGCCGATACGGTGGGCCGGGGGGCGGCGGACCGGGGGGCGGCGGTATGCAGCCCACCAGCAGCACCCCTGCTAGCAGCAGACTCAGTAAGGCGATGACCTTGTTCTTCATGAAGGTGGCTTCCTTGTCTGGAAGGTTGGGCGCCCCTTGCGGCAGAGCATCGTGTCCTGCCCCGGCGCTACTGTAACGGTTCGCTGAACAGCTCCTGCGGTTGCAGCGGCTTTTTCACGTATTCGAAGGCCAGGACCAGGTCCAGCATGGCCTGCACGTCCGCCCCCGTAACGTCCTTGACAAAGGCGGGCATGGCGATGCGCTGGGCCAGGTCGGCCTCCAGGCCAGTGTGCTTGACCAGAATCTCCCGGGCCTGTTCGGGGTGGGCCGCGATGAAGTCCGAGGCGCGGAGCACCGCCGCGCGAAAGGCCTGGGCCTGCTCGGGATGTTTGGCGATCCAGTCGCTCTTGGCGAACCAGGCCGCCAGGAGGAAGCGCTCCCCGTAGACCCTGAGCGGCGCCGGGTCCAGCACCTTGACGCTGCCCGCGGCCAGGCCCTTGGTCACGAAGGGTTCGAGTATCAGGGCGCAGTCCACCGAGCCCCCGGCCAGGGCGGCCTCCATCTGCGGGAACGGTACCTCCACCAGCTTGATGTCGCCCGGGGCCAGCCCCTGCTCCTTGGCCAGGGCGGCCAGGGCCAGGTCGTTGATGTTGCCCAGGGTGTTGATGGCCACGGTCCTGCCCTTGAGGTCGGCCAGCGAGGCAATGGGGGAATCGGGCCTGACCAGGAGGCTGTGCACCCGGTGCCCCTGCTCGTCTTCATAGGCGCCCGGCGCCAGCACCACGAAGGGGAATCCCTTGTCCCGGGCCACTGCCAGGCTCACCAGGTTGGACCAGCCCAGGTCCAGGTCCCCGGACTCCACGGCCATGGCGATGAGGGCGCCCCCTTTGACGGCCTGCTTCTCGACGCTCAGCCCCAGCTCGGCGAAATAGCCCAGCTCCTCGGCCACGTAGAGCTGCAGGCAGTCCCCCACGGGGATGTACCCCACCCTGACCTTGCCGAGGTCCGCGGCAGAGGCGATGGCAGCTGTCAACAGGGCCGCGAGCAACACAGAGAACACGAATACCGGCAACCGCAGCTTCATGGCACAACCTCGCAGTGTTGTTGTGAGCGGTCCGCACGCAGCAGCGGCTGACCGCACCGGACGCTCCGGCACGAATCAGAGCCGTTGCTCCCCTTTCCAACCACGATACCAGACAAGCACGCTGCCCTCAAGCCTGCGCGCCAGAAAGTCGAGCACAAAGCCCGCCACGCCGATCTGCAGGATCCCCGCGTACATCTCGTGCACCGCAAAGGTCCGCTGCGCCCTGAGGATGTAGTGGCCGATGCCGTCGGTGCCGCCGATCATCTCCACCACGATGGCCACGATGAAGGCCACGGGCATGGCGGTCTTGAGCCCCGAGAAGACCCCCGGCAGGGTGGCGGGCAGCAGCACGCCCCAGAGGGTCCGCAGCCGCCCCAACCCGAGGGTGCGGGCCGTGTCCCGGAACAGGCGCGGCACGGACGCCGCGCCGTCCATGGTGTTGAGCAGAATGGGAAAGGAGCAGGCGAAGAAGATCACGAAGACCTTCATGCCGCTGTCGATGCCCAGAAAGAGCATGGCCGGAAGGATCACCACCGCGGGGGGCAGGGAGCGCAGGAACTCCAGGGTCGGGGAGCACAGGGCCTCGGCCCGGGCCGACAGCCCCAGCCAGAGCCCCAGGGGAATGGTGCAGGCCGCGGCCAGGCCAAAGCCCAGGCCCATGCGCCAGAGCGTCGCGCCCAGGGCGCGCGGCAGCTCGCCGCTCAGGTTGGCCTGCCAGAAGACCGCCCCCACTTCCGTCAGGGGCGGGAACATGCGCACCGAGACCCAGCCCAGCCGGGCGGACAGCTCCCAGCCCAGGGCCAGCAGCAGGGCGAAGAGCACGCCCTCCCAGGGCAGGCGCCCCAAGCGGCCCAAAGGAGACGAATAGCCCGCACATGGCCTCACCGGCTCGCCCTCCGTCCATTGCCCAGGGCGGCGCGCCCCAGGGTGCGGCCGTAAGGCCTGAGCAGGCGCAGCTCCAGGGTCCGGGCCCCCTTGTGCAGCAGAAGCCCCGTGAGCCCCACCGCCAGTACGGCGGCATAGAGCGGCGCCACGCGCCCCGCCAGGGAATAGTGCATGGCCAGGGAGCCCAGCCCCTTGCCCGGCAGGACCATCTCCACCGAGACCTCCACGGCCAGGGCGATACCCAGGCCGATGCGCAGGCCCGTCAGGATCTGGGGCAGGGCCGCGGGCAGCACCACCCGGCTCAGCAGTCCGGCCCGGGAATGGCCGAAGGTCCGGGCCGTGTCCAGGAGGATGCGGCTGACGCCGCGCACCCCGTCGCGGCTGGAGATGAACACCGGCCAGGAGCAGGCAAAGGCCGCCACCGCGATGTTCAAGCGGTCGCCCATGCCCAGGAACAGGATGCAGACCGGAATCAGGGCCACGGAGGGCAGCGGGCGCAGCCCCTCCACCACCAACCCGGTGCTGCGCTGCAGAAGCGGGAAGGCGCCGCAGCCCACCCCCAGCAGCATCCCCAGCCCCCCGCCCAGGGCAAAGCCCTGCAGGGTGCGCTGCAGCGTGCTCAGGGCTTCGCGCCCCATCAGGGTCAGGTTGGCCGGAACCAGGAAAAACGCCAGCACTTCGCTGCAGGGGGGCAGTTGCCCCGGCGGCAATACGCCGCTGCGGGCCGTCAACTCCCAGAGCGCGAGCAGACACAGCAGCAGGGCCGCTCCCGCCCCTCGGGGCAGAGGCCGGACTCCGCAGCTCATGCACCGTCCTCGCGGGCCAGCAGGGTATAGACCTGGGCGCGCAGGGCCAGGAACTCCGGCAGGGCCCGGGTCACCAGCTGATTGCGAGGCTGGGGCAGATCCACCACCAGCTCCTGCCCCAGCTCGGCCGGATGCCCCAGCATGAGCAGCACACGGTCCGAGAGGTAGATCGCCTCTTCGATGTCGTGGGTCACGAAGACCACGGTCTTGTTGTGCTTGGCCCGGATATCCAGCAGCAGGTCTTCGAGCTCGCCCCTGGTCTGGGCGTCCAGGGAGGCGAAGGGCTCGTCCATGAGCAGCATCTCGGCGCCTCTGGCCAGGGCCCGGGCGATGGTCAGGCGCTGTTGCATGCCGCCGGAGAGCTCCCAGGGGTGATAGGCGGCGTAGTCCGCCAGGCCCACCGCGGCCAGGTACTCCAGGGCGGCCTGTCGGCGCTCGCTCTTGGAGAGGGGGCTGTGGGCCATGGCGAAAAGCACGTTGTCCAGGGCGGTTTTCCAGGGGAACAGGGAATTCACGTAGTCCTGAAAGACCAGCACCATTTCCGGGGCCGCGCCCTGCAAGGGGCGCCCCTTCCAGTGTACGCTCCCGGCATCCGGCCGCATGAGCCCGGCCAGACAGAACAGGAGGGTGGTCTTGCCGCAGCCGGAATGCCCGAGAATGGAGACGAATTCGCCCTGCCGGACCTGCATGGAAACATCCCGGAACACGGGCACGGGCACACCGTTACGGCAATAGGCCGTGGCAAGGGACTGGACCTGCAGCACTAGAACCTCCGTGGCCGGGGAAGACACAAGAGCGGGCGGCACCACGCAGACCCCGTTGGCGGCCGTGCGTGACGCTGCCCGCTGCGCCCCCCTGACTGCGCATCGCGCGAAAGAAACTTGCCGTTTCGCTGCACGCGGCAACGCGGCAAGCTGCCCATACTTGCGGCATCATACCCCTGAACACGGCGGAACTGAACCAAAATCTGGAGCGCGCGGCCCGTGCCCAATACGATGTGCGGTTCCAGCCCCGGGGCTCGCCCCCCGGCAGCTCCGGAGCAGGGATTGCACTGAACTACACCACCGGGCCGGATCAGGCAATGAAGGGAGCGAGGCTTGGCGGGAAACGGCAGGGGGGCGGTGGGCAGGTGCCGTCACGCAATGCGGGAAAACGGGGCGGAGCAACGAACCGCGACCGGAGTCGCGGTACCCGCTCCGCAGCGCCCCCATCTCACGAGGCGGGGGCAACCTTGCCCTGGGCCAGGGCCTCCTC
>CAZNSV010000106.1:1357-9377 GCA_964575775.1 uncultured Desulfovibrionaceae bacterium | reverse complement strand
TCCCAGCCAGGGCATGAGGTCCCCCGGGGGTTCCGGCGACAGGGCCGCGGTACACAGCCTGACTCCGGCCAGGAGCACGGGCACCAGCAAGGGGAAGAGCAGCACCGAGAGCAGGGATTCGCGCGCCGCCTGCCCCTGCGCCAGGGCGCCCAGCAGGGTACCCATGGCCACCAGGCCCAGGTCCACCAGGAGCAGGCCGCCCAGGCCCACGAGCCAGGCCCCCTGGACGCTCTGCCCCAGAAAGACCACCGTGGCCGGGATGAAGACCAGCTGCACCGTCAGCAGCAAGAGCCCTCCGGCCAGGGCCTTGCCCAGCCAGACCGCCTGAATCGGCGCGGGGGAGAGGATCAGGCCCAGCCGGGCGCCGTTGACCTCCTCCAGGCTGAACAGGGTGTTGCTCAGCAGCACCTGGCAGAAGAGGGTGGCCATCCAGAAGATGGTGGCGGCGGCCTGGGGCGAGAAGACCTCGCCGGGGCTGCGGGCCAGGCTGAACAGGAAGAGCAGGATCAGGCCCAGCAGTGCGGCCTGGGCCAGACCACCCCCCCGGATAATGACCAGACGCAGGTCCTTGCCCGCCAGGCAGAGAGCGGCGCGGATCATGGGCAGGCCCCCACGGCGTTGGAGGGCGGTACCGGAGTGGGGGCGCACCCTGGGGTTTCGAACCTGTAGTCCGCGGCCGGGCCCAGATAGACGCAGCGCCCCTCCGCCAGGGCCAGCACCTGGTCGGCCAGGGGCAGGTCCTGCTCCAGGGAGTGGCTGACCCAGAGCACGGCGGCGCCGCGTTCCCTGGCCGCGCGCACCTCCCTGGCCAGAATGCCCCGGGAGCGCTGGTCCAGCCCGGTGGCCGGTTCGTCCAGGAGCAGCAGCTGCGGCTCGAGGAGGAAGACCCGCGCCAGGTTCAGGCGCTGGGCCATGCCCCGGGAGAAGCATCCGGCGCGCTCCCGGGCCACGTGGGCCAGTTCCACCCGCTCCAGGGCGGCCAGCAGGACGTCCTTGTCGGCTTTGCGTCCGTTGTAGCGGCTCCAGAACCCCAGGTTCTCCAGGGCCGAGAGCTGCGGATAGACAAAGGTGGCATGCCCCAGATAGCCCAGGGCGCCGGGCGGGGCCTGGCACTGCACCTCGCCCGAGCTGGGGCGTTCGAGCCCCGCCACCAGGCGCAGGAGCGTGGATTTGCCCGCACCGTTGGGCCCGGCGATGAGCATGGTCCGCCCCGCCGGGAGTTCCAGGCTGATGCCCTTGAACACCAGCTTGGGCCCGTAGAGCTTGGCCACCTTGTGCAGCCTGAGCAGCACGCTACGCCTCGAAGTCCTTGCCCCGGCGCAACCGCCCCAGAGCCACGAAGGGCAGCACGCACATCAGGGTGCCGCCGATCCAGATCCAGTTGACCAGCGGGTGCACGCTCACGTCCACGGCCACGGTCTTGTCCGCGCTCGAGCCCAGCAGGGTGGCGTAGATTTCGTTGCCCAGGTAGAAGTGGTCGTCGAGCACCGCAGCCTCGGCAAAGAGTTGCTCGTGGCTGGTGTACTTGCGGCGCTGGGGCTTGAGCACGCCCAGTTCCTTGCCGTCCTTCTCCACCTTGAGGTGGATTTCCACAAAGGCCATGTTGCGCATGGCCCCTTCGTGCATATCCAGATAGGTCACGGTGTAAGGTCCCAGATCCAGGGTGTCGCCGGGCACGATCTGCTCCCGGACGCTGTACTGGTAGGGGCCGGAGATGGCCACGCCCAGGACCACCAGGGCCAGGCCGAAGTGCACGCCGTAGGCGCCCCAAGCCGAGCGTTGCTTGCGCAGGGCCGGTTCCTTGACGAAGAGCAGGGCGATGCCCGGCACGCAGGCCACGGCCGCGGTGGCGCCCAGCAGGGCCACGGGCAGGCGCACGCCGAGCACGAACAGCAGCACGGCGGTGCCCACGAAGACCCCGGACAGAAGCATGAAGGTGGGCTTGTGCCGCACCCCTCCCTTCCATTCCAGCCAGGGGCAGACGAACAGCATCAACGCCAGCATGGCGAAGAACGGCAGGCAGACCCGGTTGTAGAAGGCCGCTTCCAGCCCCACGGGATTGGCGCTCCAGAGCTTGGAGAACACGGGCCACATGGTGCCCAACAGCACCACGGCGCCCAGGGTCAGCAGGACCCAGGCCGTGAGCACCAGGAAGCCGTCGCGGCTGAAGATACCACTCAAGGGGCGGGGCTCCGGTGCCCCCTTGAAGCCTACGAAGTGGATCACCACGCTCATGCCCAGGGAATAGAGGATGAAGAGCAGCAGCGGCGTGCCCACTCCGGTGCCGGAGAAGGCGTGCAGGGAGTCCACCACCCCGCTGCGCACGAGGTAGGTGGCGAAGAAACAGCTCCACAGGGTCAGGGCCATGAGGAAGACGTTGGCCTTGTGCATGACGTTGCGGCGGCGCTGCAGCACGCCCGTGTGCAACAGGGCCGTGCCGGTGAACCAGGGGATGAGGGAGGCGTTTTCCACGGGGTCCCAGGCCCAGTAACCGCCCCACCCGAGCTCCATGTAGGACCACCATCCGCCCAGGATGATGCCGGCGGTGAGGAACAGCCAGGAGAGGAGGATGAAGTTACGCGTGGCATCCAGCCAGTTGGGCTCGTTGTGCGTGGACGGCGACAGAGCCTGGGCCATGGCCAGACAGGCCGGTATGGTGAAGCCCGCATAGCCCAGGAAGAGCAGCGGGGGGTGGAAGATCATGCCCGGGTGCTGCAGCAGCGGATTGAGGCCGTTGCCGTCGTGAGGCGGCGGCACCAGTTCGATGAAGGGGTTGCTCCAGTTGGTGAGCAGCAGCAGAAAGAACGCCATGACCAGGAAGAAGAACATCCAGAAATACTGCCTGGTCGGCCCCTGCAGCTGTCTGTAGGCGGGGGTGAGCTGAAAGGCCAGCCCGAACAGGGCCACGGTCCAGGCCCAGAAGAGCAGGGAACCGGCCTGACCGGCCCAGAAGGCCGTGAGGGTATAGAACAGCGGCAGCAGTTTGTCCGTGTATTCTGCTACGTAAAGGTAGGAGAAATCATGACTGGCCAATGCGACGAACAGGATGAGGCTGCCCAGGCTCAGCAGGACGCTCTGGGCCAGATGCCCCCGCTCGAGCCAGGGCATGATGGTGTCCCTGCCTTGCCAGCGTTGCATGCAGGCCGCGGCCCCCAGGAACAGGGAGAGCAGCATGGACAAGAGCAGGGTCGAGTACGCAACTAGATGCATGTGGTCACCTCCGCAGGTATGAACAGCGGCTCATACATGTTTTCCGTGGGGAAGGGAAGGCTTGTTTCCCCGTACAATCAGTGTGGTCGCAGCCACCGGAGGCGAGGCCCGCAAACCCAGGCGCCACGCGGGTGTCCTTGCATTTGCGGGGGAGCTGGCGTACCGTCGAGACCTTCGGCACCCCAACCAGGGAAGGTTCAGGAAATGCGTTCACTGTATTTTGATTACAATGCCACCACCCCCGTCCACCCCAGGGTCTTCGAGGCCATGCTCCCCTACCTAACCGACCGCTTCGGCAATCCCGGCTGCGGACACATGTGGGGGCTCACCGCCCGCAACGCCATGGACGAAGCCCGCGCCAAGGTGGCCCACTGCCTGGGCTGCGGCCCCGAGGGCGTCGTCTTCACCTCCTGCGCCACCGAAAGCAACAACATGGCCCTGCGCGGCATCTTCCAGGACTCGGTGGAGGGCTGCCTGGTGATCAGCCAGATCGAGCACCCCGCCGTGCTGGAGCCCGCCCGCGAGCTGGCCCGGCAGGGGGTGCACGTGGTCCAGGTGCCGGTGGACGGCCGCGGGGTCCTGGACCTGCGCTACCTGGAGCATGCCCTGGCCGAGGCGCCGCGCTCCGGCCCCAAGCTCCTGTCCGTGATGCTGGCCAACAACGAGACCGGGGTCATCCAACCCGTGGCCGAGGCCGCCCGCCTGGCCGCCGAGTACGGGTTCGTCACCCACAGCGACGCGGCCCAGGCCGTGGGCAAGATTCCGGTCAACGTGGAAGCGCTGGGCGTGGATCTGCTCACCGTGGCCGGGCACAAGTTTTATGCGCCCAAGGGCATCGGCGCCTTGTACGTGAACCCGGTGCTGCCGCTGCCCCCGCTGTTGCTTGGAGGGGGGCAGGAGGGCGGACTGCGCTCCGGCACCGAGAACGTGGCCTTCATCGCGGCCCTGGGTGAGGCCTGTGCCCTGGCCGAGGAGGACTTGGCAACCGAGATTGAGCGCCAGGAGCGGCTGGGCGTTCAACTGCTGCAGGGGCTGCGCGACCTGGGTGTTTCCTACCGGATCGCGGGGGAGCAGGCGCCGCGACTGCCCAACACCCTGAACGTCTGTTTCAAGGGGCTGCGCGCCGGGGATATCCTCTCGGGACTGGTGGGGCAGGATGTGGGCGCCTCGGCCGGTGCGGCCTGCCATGCCGGGCAGGACGAGGCGGACATCTCCCACGTCTTGGAGGCCATGGGCCTGCCCGAGGAATACGCCCGGGGGTCCATCCGTTTCTCCTGGGGGCGCCAGACCTCTGCCGAGGACGTGGCCGAACTGCTGCAGCGGCTGCGCCCCGTGCTGCATCCCCTCTCCGTGCTGTGAATCCGGGGGCGATGCTTCGTCCAGCGCAGGGGCGACGGTCGTCAAGATCAGGGGCGGGGGCGGAGTTTTCTTTTGTGGCGGCCTTTGTTACTATCATCGCGCCTGCGGCGGGTAGGGGCCCCGCGGTGGGATAATCGTTTTCGAACCCTGCAAACAGTTACGGGATCAGACACGTGCGGATTCAGACGCGGCACAAGGTGGGGCAGCGGGGCGCAAAGAGGCCGCTGACCCGGTGCCTTGCTGCTTTGGGTGTGACGGCGCTCATGGCCCCCGGCGCCGCACATGCGGACTCTGCCACCTTTCTCGGCGGCAACGCCGCCTTCCTCTGGCTGCTCCTGGCCTTGCTCCTCGGCGCTGCGGGACTGGCTCTGTGGCTGTTCGGGCAGTTGCGCCGGACCCGGCGAGCCCTGGCCGAAAGCGAGAACCGCTACAGTGGTGTGGTGGACAACATGCCCCTGGGCGTTGTCCTGCTCGACACCCAGTTCCGCGTGCTGTCCATGAACCGCACCATGCGGGAGTGGTTTCCCCAGGTGGACCCCACGGAAAAGCCTTTCTGCTACAAGGCCTTCGAGGTTGGGGAGAGCCACGACGACGCCTGGTTCTGCCCCTCCCGGCGCACCCTGGCCGACGGCAGGGTGCACCGCGCCGTGGTGGAACTGCCCCTGGGCGGCGAAGACCGGCTGTTGCGCATCGTGGCCACGCCCTTGCGGGGACCTGCCGGCGAAATCAGTTCGGTGGTGGAAATTTTCGACGACATTTCCGAATACAAGCGCAGCCAGGTGGCGCTGGAAGAGCAGTTGCAGCTCATGCAGTCTCTGCTGGAGACCGCGCCCCTGCCCACCCACTACAAAGACAGGGAGGGACGCTATCTGGGCTGCAACAAGGCCTACGAGGAATTCCTCGGCCTGCCCCGGGAGGAGATCATCGGCCGGACCGTGCTGGATTTTTTCCCGAAAAACTGGGCCGCAACCTGTGTGGCGCTGGACAGGGAAATCGTGGAGCGGAACAGGCGCACCTCCTACGAGGAGCGGCTGCCCATGCTCACCGGCGAGCAGCGGGACGTGATCATCAGCAAGGCCGCCTACCTGGACGCCAAGGGCGACCCCGCCGGGGTGGTCACGGTGATCCTGGACATCTCGCAGCGCAAGCGCATGGAGGAAGACCTGCACCGGGCCGAGGAGAAGTACCGCAGCATCTTCGAGAACGCGGTGCTGGGCATTTTCCGCACCACCCTGGACGGCCGCTTCGAGGAGGCCAGCCCCTCCCTGGCCGCGATGCTGGGTTATGCCGACCCCGCCGAGATGCTGCACGAGGTCCGGGAGGCCGGGGCTCAGATCTACGCCGATTCCGAGCGGCGCCGGGAGATTCTGGCGGACCTGCAGCAGCGGGAGGGGTTGGCGCGCTACGAGGCCGTGTTCCGCCGCAAGGACGGCAGCACCTTCTACGGCAGCATCAACGTCCGCCTGCAGCGCGATGCAGAGGGGCGCCCCTTGTTTCTGGAAGGCATCATCGAGGACATCACGGAGCGCCGGGAGGCCGAGGAGCAGATGCGCCGCGCCCGGGCCGAGGCCGAGCAGGCCAACTGCATGAAGTCGGACTTCATCGCCGCCGTGACCCATGAGTTGCGCACGCCCCTGACCTCCGTGCTCGGCTTCGGCAAGATCCTGCGCAAGAAGCTGGAAAGCGGTGTTTTTCCGGCCATTGCCAAGGACAACTCCCGGGCCCGGCGTTCGGTGCAGCAGGTGCGCGACAGCCTGGAGATGCTGCTGGTGGATGCCGAGATTCTGTCCAAGCTCATCAACGACATCATCGACCTGTCCAAGCTCGAATCCGGAGAACTGGCGCTCATGATCCGGCCCGAACCCTCCGAGCCCATCCTGCGTCAGGCCGTGGCCGAGGTCCGGGAGATCTTTGCCAGGGCCGAGCTGCCCCTGCGCCTGGAACTGCCCGAGTTCCTGCCCCACGTACTTTGCGACCGCGAGCTGGTGGGGGATGTGCTGCGGCAGTTGCTGGACAATGCCCTCAAGTTCACCATGGAGGGGGGTGGTCTGCAGCGCCGGTGTCCAGGACGGTTTCCTGCTGGTCAGCGTGCGGGACACGGGCAAGGGCATCCCCCTGGAGCAGCAGGCCGTGATCTTCGAGACCTTCCGCCAGCTGGGCGATTCCCTGACCGAAAAGCCCAAGGGCACGGGCTTGGGGCTGACCATCTGTCGCCACATCATCCAGCGCCACGGCGGCGAATTGACCGTGCAGAGTACCCCCGGTGAGGGCAGTACCTTCACCTTCTCCCTGCCCCTGGCCACGGGCGAACAGCAGCCCTGAACCACCGCTCCCAAGACCATCCCGCCTTGCCCTGGCTTCGCGCCGGGGGCGCTATTTCTGATCGTGGGCAGGTCCCGTGGCGTGGGACCAGGTCGCTTCGGGCTCTTCGGCGTAGCGCCAGCAGCGCTCCAGGGTCGCGCGTTCGGCGTCCAGCAGTCCGAGCACCAGTTCCGGGGCCAGGGCCCGCAGACTGCGCCCCTCCCGCCAGGCGGAGCGGAGCATGGCACCGCTGATGTCCAGGCGCGGTACGGGCAGGTAGAAGAGGCCATGCCCCTCGGGAAAGGACCAGCCCGCTGCGGCCTGGTGCAGGTCCGCCCCATGCAAGGGGCGCGCACTGGGCCAGAAATACCGGACGTGCTCCGCCACCTGGGGGAGGTCGCTGTCCGCGCGGGGCACCACCACCAGGGAGCAGTGGCGGGGCAGGTCCAGCCCCTGCTTCCAGTCCGGCAGGGTGGGGAGGTCCCCGGCGCCCATGAGAAAGTACGGGTGACTCCCGGGTTCGCGCTCGCGGTAGGCGGCCAGGGTGTCCACGGTATAGGAGGGGCCCTGACGCTCGCCCTCCAGGGTGTTGAGGGCCAGGCCCGATTCGGGGCGGCCGGGCCCCTCGAGCCCCAGGGCCAGGGCGATGAGCCGGGCACGCAGGGCAAAGGGCAGCAGTCCGCCGGGGTCCTTGTGCGGGGGGGTGCAGCAGGGCACCAGGTCCACCCGGTCGAGCCCCAGCCGTTCCAGGACTTCGATGGCCAGGCGCAGGTGCCCATTGTGGATGGGGTTGAAACTGCCCCCGAAAATGCCGATGCGTTTCACCAGCGCCACCGTTTTTCGCGAAAAGGGCGGACCCGGGCCGCAGCCCTGTCCGCCCGGAAGATCCGTTTCGCCGTCCGGCGTGGGCGGCTCAGCCCCGCACCTGCCCCTGTCCGAGGAGCACGAACTTGGTGGTGGTCAGTTCCCGTACGCCCATGGGGCCGTAGGAGTGGAGCTTGGAGGTGCTGATGCCGATCTCCGCCCCCAGTCCCAACTGGCCGCCGTCGTTGAAGCGGGTGGAGGCGTTGACTCCCACCAGGGAGGCGTCCACCTCGCGCAGGAAGCGCATGGCGCTGTTGTGACAGCGGGTGCAGATGACCTCGGTGTG
>CAZNSV010000106.1:0-1261 GCA_964575775.1 uncultured Desulfovibrionaceae bacterium | reverse complement strand
GTGACAGCGGGTGCAGATCACCTCGGTGTGGTTGGAGCCGTGGGCCGCGATGTGGTCCTGGGCCGCGTCCTGGTCGTCCACCACCTTCACGGCCAGGATCAGGTCGTGGAACTCGTACCCGTAGTCCTCGGCCCGAGCGGGCTGGGCGTTGGCGCCCAGGAGCGGCAAGGAGCGGGGGCAGGCCCGGAAGCTCACTCCGGCCGCGCCCAGACGTTCGGCCACCATGGGCAGGAAGGCCGCGGCCTCGTCCTGATGCACCAGCAGGCACTCCAGGGCGTTGCAGACCCCGGGTCGCTGCACCTTGCCGTTGAACACGATTTCCAGGGCCTGGGGCAGGTCCGCCCCCTGATCCACATAGCAGTGGCACACGCCCATGTAGTGCTTGAGCACGGGCATGGTGGCCTCGGCCACCACGGCGCGGATGAGGCTCTCGCCGCCCCGGGGAATGATCACGTCGATGTACTGGTCCAGCTTGAGCAGCGCGGCCACGGCGGCGCGGTCGGTCATGGGCAGCACCTGGGCCCCTTCCGGGGGCAGGCCCGCGGCCCTGAGGGCCTCGTGCAGCAGCGCGGCCAGGGCCAGGTTGGAGTGGATGGCCTCGGACCCGCCGCGCAGGACCACGGCGTTGCCCGCCTTGAGGCAGAGAATGGCCGCGTCGATGGTCACGTTGGGGCGCGACTCGTAGATCATGGCGATGACGCCCAGGGGCACGCGCATGCGCCCCACCTGGAGGCCGTTGGGCCGCTGCCACATGGTCTCGATGGCGCCCACGGGATCGGGCATGGCCGCCACCTCGCGACAGGCCGCTGCCATTTCGTCCAGGATGGCGGGAGTCAGGCGCAGCCGGTCCAGACGGGGGGCGTCCAGGTTGTTGGCCCGGGCCGCGTCGAGGTCCTTACCGTTGGCCTCCAGGACCTGCGCCCGGCGGTCTTCCAACAGGTCCGCCAAGGTCGACAGGGCCTGTTCCTTGGCCGCGGGCGAGGCCTTGGCCAATGCGCGGGCCGCGTTCTTGGCTTGGCGGCCGATTTCAAGAACCTGGGCTTCGATCTGCATGACGCCTCCTTGCTGCAAAGCACTGACTGGACGGGTGGCCAAAACAGGCTTGTGGTGTTACAAAAGTGTCGGTTACAGTTTCGCAGTTTGAAAAAATTGTTGAAAAGCTGCCGCAATCGCAGGCGAATCGGCGGAAATGCGCCCCAGGGGAAAACCAGGGACAAAGCCTTTTGACATTTCTGTAAGCTGTGGTATAGGGCTGCTGCAG
>CAZNSV010000105.1:0-9400 GCA_964575775.1 uncultured Desulfovibrionaceae bacterium | reverse complement strand
TTGAGCAGGATGCGGTTGCCGGTATCCACCAGGGAGCCCTCGGGGGCCACGATGACGGAGTTGAAGCGCACCACGGCCCCCTCGCCCACCAGGTCCAGGGTGGGATACATCTGCAGATCCTTGACCTTCTTCAGCAGCACGTAGTTGTTGATGAAGGTGCCGCCGGCCTCGACGCGTCCAGCCGAACGGGGGCGCACCGCCGTGTCCTCGCCCCAGTTGTGGATCATGGTGAAGGTCAGCTTGCCGCCCTTCTTGATGAAGAATTCGGAGATGCCCAGGTGCGCGGCCTCGCGGGTGTCGTGGGCCACGGCGCAGCCGGTGATGATGTGCATTTCCGAGTCTTCTTCCACGATGACGATGTTGTGGATGTTCTGCCCCACCTTGTTGCCCTTGATGAACAGGCAGGACTGCACGGGCTGTTCCACCTTCACGCCCTTTTTGGAGCGGATGAAGTAGCCGCCGTGCAGGTTTTCGTTGGCGGAGCGGGTGAACTCGTCCTTGTTGGGGTCCACCAGTTTCCAGAAGTACTCGGGCAGCCCGTCGTAGAGCTTGAGGGCGGTCTTGATGTCCAGGATTTCCACGCCGGGGTTGGCGGATTTGCAGTGCACGCCCGAGTGGTTCATGTGCAGAAAGGAGCCGGAGCGCAGGTGCTCTTCCACGTCCACGCCGGCCATGAGCAACTGCTGGCGGTCGGCGGGGTCCAGGGTGCGCAGGTCCGCGATGGGCGCGGATTCGGCGCCGGTGAAGGAATAGTCGCTGAGATTGACTGTGCTCATGGGAGCCTCCGTATGGGTCGGCGCGTCACTGCAGGCAGCGCACGCATTCCTGGTAGCCGTATTTGGTGATGTGTTCGAGGATGTCCCGGGCATTGGCCACGCAGCAGAGGTGTCCGTCGTAGAGCACCTGCCCCCGGTCGGCGTTCACATAGTCCAGGATGTAGCCCGTGTGGGTGATGATCAGCCCGGCGGTGCGGCGCCTGGCCTTTTGCTGCAGCAGGGAGACGTCGGGGCGCGGGCCGCCGTTGTTGCTCAGCAGTTCCCGCACGGTCTTGCCGATGAGGTGCATGTTCTCCAGGTCCACGCCGGATTCGGGCTCGTCGAAGAGCACCAGGTTGGGGTTCTGGGCCATGAGCTGCAAGAGTTCGGAGCGCTTGATCTCGCCGCCGGAGAACCCGGCGTTGATGTCGCGGTCCAGGAAGCTGGTCATGTTCACCTTGGCGGCCAGTTCTTCCACGTCGATTTCCCGCCCCTGGGCACAGACCTGCACCAGGTGCCGGGTCTTGAGGCCGTGAATGGTGGGGGGGCGCTGGAAGGACATGCCGATGCCCAGCCGGGCGCGTTCGTAGATGGGCGCGTGGGTGATGTCGTGCCCTTTGAAGGTGATGCTGCCCTGGGTGATGGTGTAGTTGCCGAACCCCATGAGGCTCATGAGCAGAGTGGTCTTGCCCGATCCGTTGGGTCCGAAAAGGATGAAGGTCTCCCCCTCGTCGATGGAGAGATCGAGGCCCTTGAGCACTTCGCGCTCGCCGATGGAGACGTGCAGGTTCTTGATTTCGAGCATCTTTTGCTCCTTGGGATATCTATTCCCGGAAACTTCGGATTCCGGTCCGGTCTCTGGCAGCAACGGCTGCAAGACCCAAAGTATATGGAGCACAATGGTGGGTTAGTCAATGCGCGGAGGGCTGGAGAACGAAAGGAAAGCCGGGGCGGGGTTATGGCGTGGACTGAAACCTATCAATATATATTTATCTTAAGAATGTTAACTGTTGTTTAACAACTGTCCAGGGTGCTTTAAGTTTTGCTTGGAAATATGGTATGGTTTTCTAGTGTAAGAATCAGGCCTTTTAGGTTGTGTCGATAGGTCGGCAATAGTTGTAAGCACTGATTGTGCATGGTTTTCCTGGTTGTAGAGAAAATGCCACCAACTACCAGAAGGAGGCCTCATGTTCGTTCATGCCAAGCTCCAAGCTCCCAGGCGAATTCTGTATGTCGACGAGGCAGGGAAGCAATTCCTCTACTGCGAAGGCTCGAGGGCCTGGCGGACCCACAATCCCGGCAACATCATCAGGGGGGCCTTCGCCACCAAGCACAAGGCCATCGGCGATGACGGAATCAATGCCATTTTCGGCAGTGTGGAGGCCGGGCTGGAGGCCCTCAAAGCCCTGTTGAAGGGCAGCACGTACAGCCCCTTGAGCATTGAACTGGCCATGCAGCGGTACGCGCCCGATGAAGACGGCAACGACTCGGCTGCCTATGCTCGGTTCATCGAGCAAGAGACTGGCATTCCCATGAACAGTGTCATTGGCGGTCTTTCGGATGTGGACTTTGCCAAGCTGCTGGGCGCCATCCAGACCATGGAGGGTTGGAAAGTCGGCGAGGTGCTCCCCCTGGGAGAGGCAGGCGGCGTGGACGTCAAGGCCGGGCCGATAGTGGCGGCCCGTTCCGCCGCGGACTATGCCGAAGAGTGGATGCGCATCGCCGAGGCCGAATCCCTCCTGCCGGCCGAAGAGCGGAGCGAGTGGCCTGATCCTGGGGAAAATCCGCGCATTATCAGATACTTCACGTCCACCGGATACAATCCCGAGGCGGGTGACGAAACCGCTTGGTGCGCGGCCTTCGTCAACCATTGCCTGACCGAGGCGGGCTTTGTCGGCACCTACAATCCGGGAGCCCGGTCCTTTTATTGGGACACTTGGGGGGTGTCCGTACCCGGGCCGCGTTACGGCGCCGTGGTCGTGCTGCGGAACCTGCCGTTTTCCAATGACGGCTGGAAAGAGGGGCCTGGGCATGTGGGGTTTGTCACGAATTGGAACTCTGAGGGCGTTTTCGTGTTGGGCGGAAACCAGAACAATACGGTTTGCGAGAAGTTCTACAAGTACAAGGGCAAAACGCAGGAGGTCGTGGCCTACAAGTTCCCGCGCATCATCTGATCAGGCGCGAAGCGACATCCTGTCCAATCTTAGTTACAGTGGGGGGCTTTCAGCCCCCCTTCCGGATACAATGACCCAGGTGGGATCGCCTGCGGCCTTGGTCAGCCGATCTTCAGCCCCGGATCCGTGGCCGAGATCTGCAGCCCCTGGTTCTGGTCCGCTTCCCAGCTGATTTCCATGCTCACCTTTTCCTTGTCCTTTTTCTTGCTGACCTTCATCTCGAAGTCCACCACCCGGGGCGGGGTCAGGCGCAGGGTCTCCTGCCCCAGCTGGATGTTCAGGACTCCCTGCTTCAAGGAGGCAACCAACTCCTCCATTTTGCTGATGACCTGATCCAGGGGCATGATGCTGTCGAGTTTGAGTTTGTCCTTGCTCATTTGGGTATTCTCCTTGTTCTACGGTGTGCAACCCGTTGGGATCGGGGGGGGCGGCTTCCGGCCTCAGACTTCGGCGCCCTGTTGCCGGGAAGGTTCCGCGGGCAGGGGAGTATTGGGGTTAGCGTCGTCGTGGTAGTTTTCTCGCACGCAGGAGTTTCCGGCAATGGCCTTGGCTGCCTTTTTAACTTCGGCCACCCGGTTGGACAAGTGCTCCATATTGAAGGGGGGGGCGAAGTCACAATCCAACATGGCGATGGAAAGGGTCGTGAGGGGAAACTTGGCGGTCTTACCGTCGCGCCCCTTGCCGATGATGTAGCCGCGCTCCACGTCGTCCTTGCGGTAGAGGGACGGCGTGCCTGCTGCAAAGGCGTTCATGGCCGCCTCGCAAATGGCCTGGGCGGTTTCCGGCGCGGCCAGGAGCAGGAAGTCGTCGCCCCCCACGTGGGCCACGAAATCACCCGGGCTGCCATGGCCTTTGGCCGCCTCCACCAGCACCTGGGCCGCGAAGAGGATGATGCGATCCCCGCGCTCGAAGCCGAATACGTCATTGTAGACCTTGAAGTTGTCGAGGTCCACATAGATCAGGCTGGTGGGGATGTGGTCGCGCGAGCGGGCCTCGAGCTCCTTTTCGATGCTCACGTTGCCGGGCAGGCCGGTGAGCGGGTTGGCACCCTTGGCCAGCTCCACCTGGGTCTGGGCCAGGTTGTCCAACATGCGCTGCACCGAGACCACGCCCAGGAATTCGTTGTGCTCCGTGATCACGATGTCGTCGTAAATCTTGGTGCTTTCGCGCTCCATGGCCTTGCGCGCAACGTCCTCCATGGCCTGGCTCCCCTCCACGATGAGCGGCGAGCAATCCATGATCCGGGCCACGTCCCGGTGGTAGTACAGGGACATGCCGAACTGCGTGCTCAGGTGCCGGTCCATGGAGTACTGCATCAAGAGCCCCACCGGGCGTTTGCCCTGCAGCACCACCACCGAGGTCTGGGGTGGTTTGTCCGCCAGCAGGTCCTTCACGGCCTTGACCGTTGTCCGGGCGGGCACCGCGATGGTGGGCCTGGCCAGCTCCTTGATGGGCACGGAGCACTTCAGGGTCTGGATGCTCTCGTTGGTGAAGGAGGCGCGTAGCGGCAGGGAGACCGGTTCCGTGGCCTTGTGTTCGCTGGGCGGCGCCAGGATCAGCCCCTGCCCCCCGAAGATGCCCATGGACACCAGGGAGCTCAGTTCGGTTTCGGTCTCGATGCCCACGGCGATGAGGCGCGCGCCGATGCGCTCCGCCAGATAGGCCAGGGTCTCCACCATCACGCGGTTGTAGGGGTTGGCGTCGATGCTTCCGATGAGGGACACGTCCAGCTTGAGATAATTGGGGCGCAGTTGGGAGATGGTGCGCAGGCTGTACTGCCCCGTGCCCACGTCGTCCAGGGCGATGCGAAAGCCCACGGCCCGGAAGGCATCGAAAATCTTGGCATAGTGATTCATGTCGTGCACCCGGTGGCGCTCGGTGAATTCCAGCACCACATTGCGGGGCAGCAGGCCGTTGGCGTCCAGTTCCAGGGCCACGGCCTCGGGGGTGAAGTTGGGATCGCTCAGGCTCGCGGGGTGGACGTTGATGAACAGGTATTGATTGTCGTCGAAGGCTTTTAGCCGCTGCAGGGCCAGGCTGCGGCAGAGGCGGTCCAGGCGCAGGGCCTCGCCGCTCTCCTCGGCATACTTGAAGAGCATCTCCGGCAGGTGGAAGAAGCTTCCCGTGGGGCCGCGCATGAAGGCTTCCCAGCCCATGACCTCGCCATTGTCGAAGTTGATCACGGCCTGGTAGAGCATGGCCACCCGTTGCCCTTCGAGCAGCCACTGAAATTCATCGTGCAGGGGCAGGGAATCGCATTCCTTGGGCTGCACCGCGATGCGGCGTGCCTGACAATAGGCACGGAAAAGCACCTGCTCGAAGTCCTCGCGGCGCCAGGATTCGATATGAGAGTATCCAGCCAGGATCTCGATGTTCTTCGTCCCGGATTGGCTGAGATTCAGGTTGACACGTTCACCCACCTGCAGGCGGAAGAGGTGCGTGGCGTTGGCAAAGGAGGTGAAGTCCTCCGTGATCTCGAAAAAGATGAGGATGGTGGAAAAATCCACATGGGTGGAGAAGAGCACCTTGCCCTGGTGGTAGAACTGGGGAATGACGCGCACGGCCTCATACTCCAGCAGGTCCACCAACTGCAGGCCCAGGTGCTGCCCGTGCCCCGAGGACAGGAAGTAGAAGTCCCTGATCTCCAGCACCACCAGCCCCAGGTGCACCTTGCCGTAGAGCCCGCTCAGGCGGCGGGCGTTCTTGTCACTCAAAAAATGCAAAGGGGACAGCTCGCATTCGCCTCCGTCCAAGGTGTCGTGCATGTAGGTAAGGTTTTTGGAAAAGTATTTCTTGAGACTTGTCATGAAAGCCCCCCGACTGCTGCACGGGTTGCCCGCCGCGAGGTACAACCCCCCCCGCCGACATCCCGTTGATGCCTGGGCCCCTGCTTAGTGGAGCAAGGTTACAAGCGTATGACGGCCGGGAGTCTCGTTGAGCTTACTTATCAGGACAGCAAGAAGGTTTGCCATGGAAACAAACGCAATGAGTTTGCGAAGCAGCGGCACTGCAGCGACGCTGCTTCAGACAGCATTCTGAACTGGAAAGCACTGCCACCAGGCTGGACGCAACAGCAATTACTCGTCCATGAGACCGGCCAGACAGGCCTTGAGGGCCGCATCATCGCCGTCCCTGGCCTGCTGCAACAGGCTCTTCGAGAGCTCCACGGCCTCCTCGGTGGTCAATTCCAGGGGGCGCAGGCGCTCCAGGATCAGGGCCAGAACCAGGATGTCCCCCTTCAGGGCCTGCTGGAGCAGCTTCTCGCCCAGCTCGCCTCCGGCCTGGGCCTTCATGGCGCTGGGCAGGAGCTTCAGGCAGACTTCCATGGCCGAGACGTCGCCCCCCAGGGCCTGGCGCACCAGCATCCCGGCCAAATCCGCGGCCTGCTGCGGCGAGGGCTGCGGTGATGCGTCCCCGCCAGCCAGCAGGGGCAGCAGCAGGGGCTGACGACTGTGCCCCAGATCCAAGGCCCGCTCCACCAGGGCCCGCGACATGGCACGCAGGCTGTCCTCGGGCAGCAGGTGCTGGATGAAAAGCCTCAGGGCCAGGGTGTCCCCCTGGGCCACGCGCTTACGCAGGGCCGTGCCCAACGCCGTGGCCTGGCCAGCGACCTGCTGCACCGCCGCGCTCTTGGCCTGGGCCAGGGATTGGCGTCGTTGTTGGACCTGGGGCTCGTCCACCAGGAAATCCGGTTCGGCCGGACCGCTGTCCTCCTGACCCGCCAGGGCCCGGAAACGAGCCAGGGCGCGTTCGGCCCCCGAAAGCTCTGGTTGGGGCTCTTCCGGCTCGACCTCGGCAACGACCGGAGGAGGCGCGGGGGCGGTATCATCCTCCAGGGGCTCGATCTCCTCGGGTTCCGGCGGCAGCATGTGCGACCAACTGCCGCGCCCCGTGAGGGCCGCCAGGGCCCCGGCGGTTTGCGAATCCTCGGCGCTGAGGATCTCGTCCAGGCCGAAGAGCCCGGTATCGGTGAGCACCGGCTGCTCCTCGCCTTCCCCCGGCTCCTCGGTCAGGGCCACCACCACCTGCACCGCACCCGCCCCATACTTGGTAAGGCTTTCCGGATCCGGCAGCCAGGTTTCGGCTTCGGGGATCTCTTCCAACACCAGGTCCGGCTCCAGGAGGAAGGGCTCCTCCTCCGTCTCGGCCTCGGCGCTGGGGGCGGTCTCGGGCTCCGGTTCCGGTTCGGACGCCGGTTCCGGCGACATCTCCGGGGCCGCCTCCAGGGTGAAGGCAGGCTCGGTGTCGGGCGCTTGCGCCTGTTCCGAAGAGGGTTCGGACTCCAGGGTAAAGGCAGGTTCGGGCTCGGGCGTCTCTTCCGGGGTGGTTTCCAGAGTGAACGCAGGCTCGGTGTCAGGCACTTCCACCAGTTCAGGCTCGGGTTCTGGTGCCGCCTCCAGGGTAAAGGCAGGCTCTGGCTCCGGCTCTGGCTCAGGCTCTGGTTCCGGTGCCGCCTCCAGGGTAAAGGCAGGCTCTGGTTCCGGCTCGGCCGTCTCCGTCAGGAGTACAGCCGGTTCGGCTACGGATGCGAGCTCCGGCGCCTCGTCGGGCGTTTCCTCAAGAACGAAGGCGGACTCGGAGTCCGTTTCCAGTTCCGGCGCGGGTGCGATAGGGGGCAGCGGTTCCGGTTCGGGTTCGGCCGCAGGGGGTTCGGCCATACGGGACCAGACTGCGCGGTCACGGTCCGTGAGCTCGTTCTGCCAGACTTCCCAGGCCACGTCGCGCAGCAGATGCGCATCCAGGGCGTACTGCTCCTGAAAGGTCTTGGTGAACAGCTGGAAACCCTTGTCGGTTGTCTTGCTCATGCCGGCCCCCTTTGGCTGGGGAGCGGTACCGCGGAATCTACCGCCCCGCACTGCTGTAGAGCTTTTTACGTGTTCAGGCAACACACTGTCAGCATTGGCAGGATGCGGTCGGCAGCGCACCGCTGGCCACCCCCCTGGAGAGGGAGGATCAGCGCAGAGCCAGCCACCAGGCCCAGACCAGGGTGCCCAGGGCCAGCAGCCCCAGCCCCCGCGCCAGTCCCTGCCGCGCAGTGGCGCTCAGGGGCAGACCGCCCTGCAAGCCAGCCGGTCTCTCCAACCGGAGTTCGCGCAGCAGTAGCCCGGCCAGGCCACCACAGGCCAGTCCGGCCAGGAAACCGAAGATGTGGGCGCCCACGTCGGTCTTGGGATCGTCGCCGATGCCCAGCAGGGCCAAGAGGGCCAGGCCCGCCCCCAAAGGGGGGAGCAGGGCTTGGCGTTCCAGTCGGCCTTCGCGCACGGCCCGCAGGGCGCTGAGAATGCCCACCGCGCCGAAGACCGCGGTGGAGGCGCCCAGGCTGAGGTGGCGCGGCCCCTGCACGGCGCAGTTGAGCAGGTTGCCCAGGGTTCCGGCCAACAGGGTCAGGAACCAGCCCGGCCCGCTGCCCAGCTCGCGGCACAAGGGCACCAGCACCAGGGCGCCGATGCCCATGTTGCCCAGGACGTGGGCCGCGTCCGCATGCAGGGTCAAGGCCGTGACGCTGCGCCACCACTCGCCCTGGATGCTGAGGGCGAAGCAGTCGCACATGCCGCTCTCGCGCCAGGCAATGGGCTGTCTGGCGGCATCGTAACCGAAAAGTCGCCAGGCATTCTGGGCTATGCCGTGAAAGAGCCCCAAGAGCAGGAGTATGCCCACGGTGAGGGCCGTGTTGTCGTGCATGGGCAAGGGTGTCGGGGGCAGGCGCAGGCGCCGGTTCTCGCGCTCATAGGCGGTGAGTTCGGCGGTCACGGCCTCGGTCTGGAGCACGGGCACCAGCAGCCGGTAGCCCAAGAGGGCGCGCTCCATGCGGTAGGGCAGCCCGCGCGCCTCCAGCACCAGGCTCCACTCCCAGGCCAGCTCCTTGCCCAGGCGCCGGTGGCCGGTTATGGTCAGCAGGGGGGCGGTCAGGTCCTGCAGATGGACCGATGGGGAAGCGCTGTGGGGCTGGTCATCCGCTGCCCCAGGATGTATGGAGGCAGGACGTGGGGCAGGACGTCGAGGTACCTTGGCCGCGACCTCGGAGGAACTGGAGGCCGCGGGGGGGCGTACCGTCCGCCAGAAGGGCGTCCGGGCACGGCGTCCGGGGCGCGGAGGGGGCTTGCCCTGGCCGTCGCCGTTACCCTGGCCGTTGTCCTGCATGAAGGGTCTCGGGGCTGTGGCTCAGAAGCGGTGGATGGTGATGCGCCCCTTGCTGGCCATCTCGTCGAAACGACGGCGCAACCAGCGCTTGAAGGCGTTGCGGCTGGGCGGGAAGAGGATGAGCACCCCGGCCAGGTCGGTGAGAAAGCCCGGGGTGAGCAGGACTATCCCGGCCACGAGGATGAGGAAGGCGTCGAGGAGTTCCTCGGCGGGTACCAGCCCCTGCTGCAGACTCTGCTGCACGCGGACCATGGTGGCCAGGCCCTGCATGCGGGCCAGCCAGGCTCCGGCCACGCCGGTGAGGATCACCAGACCGATGGTGGGCAGCCC
>CAZNSV010000104.1:0-9461 GCA_964575775.1 uncultured Desulfovibrionaceae bacterium | reverse complement strand
TCCCGCTGAACCGGAAAGAGCGTCCGCTGCAACCAGGGGTGAGAACGGCCGAATCAGTTTCGTCCTTTGCCGCCGGGCTGGAACCCAGGCCCAGGAATCAGGGGTGCGAACGGCCGTTGCCTGCTGCTCCGGGTCATAGGAAAAGAAAAACCGAAAGTAAAGGAAAAAAGGGTTGACAACCCGACGCGCAAGGTCTAGATATCATCTTCTCAAGTGACGCGGGGTGGAGCAGTTCGGTAGCTCGTCGGGCTCATAACCCGAAGGCCGTAGGTTCAAATCCTGCCCCCGCTACCAGAAAGATCAAGGGCTTAGAGGCAAATTGCTTCTAAGCCCTTTTTTTGTTTTTTCCATTGCTTATGGTTATGTCTGTGAAGCCCACTTAGGAAGAGCGTCATGGTATTTGAGGATTTCATGGACTAACGTGTCAAATATCTCTGGAAACAAGAAGGTAAGATTTTCTTTTGTATTGCCTTCAAACTGTAGCTGTTGGGCTTCGTTGTTGGCCTTGTTGATGTGTTTCCATACAGACTCCTTGGCTAATGTTTTTGCTGTTGTCGCATGTAGCAGTCTATGGACAATATTTGCAAATTTTTTTGTGTCGCGATTGTCCAAAAAGGAATTAAGCATCAGAGATAGATTGTCTTGCTTGGTGAGGAAGTTGAAAAATTTTTCCATAGAAGCACTGTGTATAGTAAGTGAGGCTGCAATTAGACGTAAGTAGTCATTGTCAATTGGGTTTGGGAGTTGTGTTGCTGCATTTTTTATTTGCTCATCTGAAATGTCAAGGTTTTTGCGCTCAGTAAGTGCCTTAATCCAAGTGGATCTTCTTTGTTCAGCCTCATTTAATATTTTCGGTGTAATGCAATCTTTGTAGTATGGTAATTTTGTTGGTGGAAATGTAAGTTCGTCAATGGTAACGAGTTGGTGGTCAGTAATATTGCCATTCTCAACCATAAAGCATGACAGAACTAATGTTTCTGCTTTGAGAGAAGCTTGGTATGCTGCTTGGTCAAGAACGAATGCATTTCCTCGATGCTGTCGAATGATGTCTAAAAAATTTTGAGGAATCTGTTTTTTTGAGTCGATATTTGAAAGGATCCATAGGAGGGGGATACCCTCATTTTTGTAGTGGATGTGTCTTTGAGATATTTCTGTTTGAAAAGTGTTGGACATTTGGAACTCAATTACTAAAGAGCCAATGTCTTCCCATTCAACGTATAAATCTGGATATCGGCCATAATTGTTTGCTTTTGGAGGTAGATACTTTTCAATTTCATGTGCAATGCGTCGTTTGTCAAGTTGAACTATTTCAGCGAGAAGGTTGCACATCATTTTGTGGGCAACAGATTCTTGTTGCCCTTGATATTGATTAGCTCGAACCCGTTCAGGAGATTTTGGATCGCCCGTGTACCAAGGGCAACTTTTTGGGGCACCCTTATAGTGTGCGAATTGGGGGAGGGTAGAGAATGGTGCTGGTTTTATGTATACTGGAAAGCCACAAGCTAGGCATAATGCCGTAAGGCCTCGATCGCCACAACGTTTCTCAGTTATTCTATCTCGAAGGTAGCCCCATTCTGAATCGTTCATTTTAAGTAGTTCTGTAGCTGTAATTGGACCATGTCCACCGTCGACTATGGCCACCTCTATAGTCCTTTGTGGTTCTTTTGGCATTAGTTGAAACCCTTTAGAATTTTAATGAGGCAGTTGGTCATCAGGGTTGTTAGGATAATTTGGTGAATCATGGCCGAAAGGTTGTTGGAATCTTAGGGTGGATGTTGTGTTCAATGTGGGGGAAAATGTTCTTATTATGGTGAAGTTGGCTCTCTGAAAAGAGATGTGGACCAGGATGTTTTTGTTAGACTTCTTCTCGCCATCCGGTGGCTCAGCCTTTTAACAAGATATCGCGCACCCCGATTCCACTCTACATCTCACTTTATTCTCCCATCCCTACCCTCAACGCATCCATTCGCTCCTGTATCTTTCCCCTCCTCGTTACTCATCTAGCCAGCATCTTTGTCTAATGTTGTCTATTGCAATTGCTTTCTACCACACTCCCCCGCCAATGTCATCAGCTTTTTGTGTATCCCCTGGCGCTTTACAGCCCCGCTCCTTCAATGGCGGGGTGGGGATGTGCCGATAGTCCGTTCCAGCTCGGTGCGGATGGCTCCCACCAGCCCCATAACCGTTGTCCGTTCGTGCTTCTTGGCTGCGTTTTCCAGGTCCGTGCCCAGGTGCGAGACCGTGGTCAGGCCGTAGAGGGCGGCGGTGCCTTTGACCGTATGGCCGATGCGTTGCACCGTGCGCCAGTCCTCGCGTTGCGCGGCTTCGGTGGCGTCGTGCAGTAGTCCGGCCAGGGATTGGCAGAAGGTCGGGAGCAGGGCGGCCAGCCGGGCGGCCACCTGGGCATCCGCTTCCAGGGGCTGCGGGGCGTCGGGCGTTGGCCCGGATGCTGTGCTTGTCGCGTGGCCAGACGCGGGGTTTGGTGCTGCCTCTTGTGCAGAGTTAGACGCGGGGGCGGATGCTGCCTCCTGTGCCGGGCCAGACGAAGGGGCGGCTGTTCCCTCGGCCAAAGAGCCAGACATGGGGGCGGACGATGCTCCGGATCTCGAGTCGGGGTCGTGCTCCGCGCCGGGCATGGTTCCGGGCGTGCTCTCGGCCCCAGGACCTGCCCCTGTGGCTGACTCCTCGCCCGGTCCTGTTTCGACCATCGCCCCGTTCCTGCCGTCCGCTGCTGGGGCAGTTCCGCCGCCAGTCGCCGCACCTGGCCCCGGATTTGCGTCTGGCCCCTGATCCGCCCCGCTCCCGGCCGCAGGGGCAGTCCCGCTGTCGGACGACGGGAGCGCCCCTTGTTGGGGCGAGCCCCACTGCAGCAGGGCCGCGTGCAGAGCCGCCTTGTTCAGCGGCTTGGTGAGGAAGTTGTCGCACCCGGCGGCCAGGCTTTGCGCCCGGAAGGCGTCGAAGGCGTGGGCGGTGAGGGCCAGCACAGGCGTATGGGGGCGTTCGTTCTCCCGCTCCAGCTCCCGGATGTAGCGGGTGGCCTCCAGGCCGTCCACCTCCGGCATTTCCATGTCCATGAGCACCACGTCGAACGCTTCGGCCGCGTAGCGCTCCACGGCTTCCACGCCGTTGACCGCATAGGTCAGCCGCACCGGCGCGTCTTCCAGATAGAGCCGGATGAGCTCGCGGTTGGCTTCCATGTCCTCGGCCAGGAGCACGCGCAGCGGCGCCTCCGGGTTCCAGCGCGGGGGCGTCTGGGGCAGGGGCGCGGGTGCCCGCGTGTCCTGGTCCACGGGCAGGGGCAGGGTGAGGAAGACCGTTGTGCCCTGGCCGGGCTCGCTCTCCAGGCGGAGCTGCCCCCCCATGGCCTGGGTCAGCTTGCGGGCGATGGCCAGCCCCAGGCCCGAACCGCCGTGGCGCCGCCGGATGGAGGAGTCGGCCTGGGTGAAGGTGTCGAACACGGCGGCCTGGCGCTCCGGAGGGATGCCCTCGCCGGTGTCGGCCACGGTGAAGAGCAGTTGCCCTTCGGGCTGCCCCTGGTCCGTGACGGTGATGCGCACGCCTCCGCTGGTGGTGAACTTCACGGCGTTTCCGATGATGTTCACGAGGATGTGGCGGAGCTTGTAGGCGTCGCCACGGCGTTGGCAGGGCAGGTACTGAGGCAGGACGCGCACGGTAAAGCCGAGGCCCTTGGCCTCGGCCCCGGGCTGGAGCATGGCGTCCAGGTCTTCCAGGACGTCTCGCAGGTCGAAGGGCTCGGCGTGGATTTCCACCTGCCCCGACTCGATGCGGGAAAATTCCAGAATGTTGTTGATGAGCTCCAGCAGATGGTCCCCGGCCTTGCCTAGGTGCTCCATATATTGTTGTTGCGGGGGCGAGAGCGGTGTCTCGCCCAGCATTTCGGCCATGCCCAGGATGGTGTTGAGGGGGGTGCGAATTTCGTGGCTCATGACGGTGAGGAATTCGCTCTTGGCCCGGGTGGCGGCCTCGGCCTGCTCCTTGGCCGCGCGCAGGGAGACCACGGCGGCCTCGCGTTCGCGCATCTCCTCGGTCAGGCGTTGGTTGGTGCGCACGAGGTTGGCGGTGCGTTCGGCCACCGTGGCCTCGAGTCGGGTCTTGACGTGCTCCAGGTCCTGGATGTGCCGCAGGCGTTCGGCGTGCAGGTCGGTCAGCTCGCCCAGGTGGCGCTGCAGGCGGTCCTGCAGGCCCAGGAAGGCCCCGGCCAGGCGGCCGGATTCGTCCCGTTGGTGCTGGGAGAGGTCGGCCAGGGCCTCGAGTCCGGCCTGGTCGAGGATGAATTCGCGCTCGGGGAGCTCCTTGACCAGGCTGGTGAGTTCCACCAGGGGGCGAGTGAAGCGGCGGATCATGATCAAAAGCACGGCCGCGCCGAGCACGGCGGCGGTGAGGATCAGGACCAGCAGCTCCCGGATCAGCCCCACGGCCGGGGTCTTGAGGTCGGCTTCGTTGATGGTGTAGCCCACATACCAATCCAGGGGGCGGAAGTACTCCACAAAGGCGATCTTGCGCACCGGCTCGTCGATGAAGCCGGTAAGGGACAAGGTGTAGCTGAAGGACTTGCCGGGTGTCTGGCTGGCGGCAATGAACTGATGGAACAGGGCGGGATTGGGGGCGTCGGTTCTGACCTCGGAGAGGGGGCCCCGGGTCACGAAGGGGTGGCTGAGCATTTCCCCGTCGCCGCTGAACAGGAACAGGTAGCCCGAGCCGGGCACGGAAATGCCCGCAATGGCGTCCCCCACTTCCTGGAGAATGGCCTCCTGCTTGGAGGCCACGTGGTCTTCCAGGTCGTCCAGGGGTTCCATGGCGGCCACGATCCAGCCCCAGGGTTTGAAGAGCGTGAAGTAGGCCAACTGCTTGCGGGGTTCTTGAGCCGGGTCGTCCGGCCAGAAGACCACGGAGTAGAGTTCGTCGCGGTCGAAGAGCCGATCGCGGGCCGTGAGAAAGGCATCGCCCCCGCGCAGATTCCGGAACCCGAGGAGGTGCTTGCCCCGCAAGGTGGGGTCGGGCACGGAGAGGGCTCGGAGCTCCTGGTCGAAAACGAGGCAGCCGGGATTGTCGCGACGCTGGGTCTCCAGCCAGGCCAGGCTGTCGCGCCGTGCCTGGTCCAGCGGGTGTTCGCCGCGCACGGCGGCCTGGTGCTGGGCCGCAAGGTAGGCCAGAGCGGTGGCGTTTTTCTGCTTGAGCAGCTCCCGGCGTCGGGCCACGAATTCCAGCTGGAAATCCACCACCCGGTTGTACTGGCTCTGGATGTTCAGGGTGACCAGACTCAGGATGTTCAGGGCCGCTTCCTGCTGGCTGCGGAACCCGTCGGCAGCGATGCGGCGCCAGGCGATCCCGGCAATGCCCACTGCCAGGAGGGCCAGCACCACGATGCAGACCAGCAGGATTTTGGTGGATATCTTGTGGAACATGACGCGGGGGCACCCGGTTAGTGGGTAGCCTGGGCGGGCGGTGCGCCGAAGGCCTCGATGACTTCCACGGTCTCCTCGGCATCGCTGATGATGTCGATGGGGATGTTGAAGCCGATGCGCTTGGCGGTCTCGATGTTGATGCGCAGGTCCTGGGGGTCGGGCAGGATCTGGCTGATTGCGCGGGGGCGCTCCCCGTTGAAGATGCGGGCCGCCACCTCCGCGTACAAGTCTCCGGCGTATTTGAAGTTCGGCTGGGCCATGCTCATCATGGCCCCGGCATTGACCTCGAACAGGGTGCCCATGGCGAAGGTGGGGACCTTGTGCTTGAAGAGCGGCACGAGCAGGGAGCCGATGCTGGTGAGGTCCACGCCCCTGTGGATGGTGATGTAGAGGGCGTCCACCTTGGGGGCCAGCTCCTCATGACAGGCCAGGACCGCTGCCTGGGCCTGCTCCAGGGGTACGTTGCTGAAGGGCGCCTCGCAGGTCACCAGCTCGAAGCCCAGGGCTTCCGCCAGGGGGGCGATCTGTTCCAGCCCGGCGAAGCTGATGCCTTCCGGAGAGTTTTCGTAAACCATGCCCAGCCGCTTGAACCCCACCACCTGGTGGAAGAGCCGCACCTGGCGAGCATAGCGGGTGGGGTCCACCCGGGCGTGTACGTGGTCGAAGCCGGAGTCCCCGGGGCTCTTGATGATGCCTGCGGCCACGGCATCGGAGGTGGAGCAGACCAGGGTGGGGACGCCGTGCTCGTGGTTGGCCAGGTCCTGCCCGGCCCAGGTGCCGAGGGCCAGCACCAGGTCCAGGTCTCCGTGCTCCCGGGCGCGGCGCAGGAATTCGGCGCGGTTGGCCTGGCGGCGCTCCTTCTGCCAGTCCGCGGACCAGTAGGCGTCCGGCACGAACTCCAGGAACTCGCTCGGTACGGCGGCCAGACAGTGCCAGAGTGCGGCGGAGTCCGCCGCTGTCTCGGTGCAGGCCAGGGCCGCGGGCTCCAGCCAGCCCAGTTCCACCCAGCGCTGCACGGTGGCCTTGGTCACGGGGACATAGTCATTGTAGGCGCCGCCCTCGTAGTAGCCGATGCGCCAGCGTCCACCGTCGGGCTTGGGCACCGGGGCCAGGCGCCCCTGGGCATGCACTGAGGCGGCGACGCCGAGGAAAACCGCGAGCAACAGGACCGTTTGGCAACAGTTCCGGCATGACATGCTCACTCCCCCCCTGATTCGAACCGAGGAAATTCCGTATCCTACTGCGGACAATCCACGAAGTCCACGCCCGAAACCCCTGCGGGCCGTAATCCGGCACTGCCCGGGCGACGAGACTGCGGGAACGTGCAAGCCCGGTTCCGGGCCGATCAATCCAGAAACACCCCGGCCACCTGCTGCACCAGAATGTCGCAGTCCTGGAACAGCTCGGAGAGCTGCTCCGGGTCGAGCTGCGTCCGTGTCCAGGCCTGTTCGTCCAGGATGGGGAGCACGCAGGTCGCGGCCTGGGGCAATGCCGCGGTGTGGCTGAGAATGTCCGCCACGTGCACCACGGCCGCACCGGGGTCCTCGTCCGAGGCGCGCGGGTTATGGTGGCGGGCGATGCTGCCCTCCAGGGTCTTGGGAAAATTCCAGGCCCTGAGCAGCAGCTGGCCGATGCGGCAGTGGTCGAAGCCCAGGAGCTCGCTTTCCGCCAGGTGTTCCGGCACGCCGTTGCCCCAGGCGTAGATCAGGGTCTGGGCGGCGGCGTGGGGCAGTTTCTTGTAGATCAGCAACTTGCCGATGTCGTGCAGCAGTCCGGTCACGAAATGCCGCTCCTGCTGGCTCTTGTCGCAGCGGGCCGCGATGAGCCGGGCAAAGATGGCGCAGCGCAGGGAGTGGGTCCAGAAGCCGCGCATGTTCACCAGCTGCGGGGGGATGTCCTTGAACACGCTGATGGCGGAGATGCCCAGGGCCAGGGTGCTGAGCTCGTTGCCCCCCACGAGGGCCACGGCCCGGGGCAGGGAGTCGATGCGCGAGGGAAAGCCGTAGAAGGGGGAGTTGACGAGCTTGAGGAGCTTGGCCGAGAGGCTGGGGTCCTGGCTGACCACCTCGGCGATGGTGCCCGCCGAGGACGTGGGGGAGCGCAGCACGGCAATGATCTTGAAGTAGACGTCCGGGAAGGAGGCCAGCTGGACCTCGTGCAGGACCACGTCTTCCGGGGTGCCCTGCTCGCGCAGGAACAGGTCCTGTAGCCGCTCGGCGTCCACGGTGTCCGGGCCCCGGTTCTGCGGCAGCACGAAACCCTGCTGCAGGGCCGCCGCGGTGCGTGCCAGGGCCAGGCGGCGCAGCGCATCCGTTGCGGCCTGGGCATGGTCCATGAACTGGAAGTTGGGCTCCACGAACTGCCCGGCCCGGTGCAGGAGCTGCAGTTCCTCTTCGGGCGAGGCCGGTGAAGAGGATTCTTCCTGGGGCGGCTGGATCAGGGCCGCGGTGACGCCGCGTCGGCTCAGGGCCGTGATGTGGGCGTCCGCCAGCACCGTACCTTTCTTGAGCAGCACGCGCCCGTCCAGGGTCTGCGCATCGGCGGCCAGCACCATGCCGGGGCGGAGTGCTTCGAGAGGCAGGGTTTTCATGGGCGCCCCTCCAAGGGTTTGCGGTAGACCATGGACCCGCCGAAGGACTTGACCTCGAAGCTCTGCTCGATGGCGTGCAGGGTCTCGGAATGGCCGATGAAGAGATAGCCCCCGGGCTCCAGACGCTCCTCGAAGGCCTGGATGACCCGCTGCTTCATGGCCTTGTCGAAGTAGATGATCACGTTGCGGCAGAAGATGAAGTCGGCGCGCTCCACCCGGCGCAGCTGGGCGCCGTCGTTGAGGTTGATCTTGCCGAAGCGCACCAGGCGCTGCACCTCGGGCCTGATGCGGAAGCTCTCCTCGTGGGGCTCGAAATAGCTCTGCACAATGGCCTTGGGGGTGGTGCGCAGGGCGTAGGCGCTGTAGATCCCGGCCCGGGCGGTCTTGAGCACGGCCTCGGAGATGTCGTGGGCCGAGATGGTGACACGCCAGCGCGCCAGCTCTCCCTTGAGCGCCTCGTGCAGGATGATGCCCAGGGTGTAGGGCTCCTCGCCGCTGGAGCAGCCCGCGGACCAGATGTGCAGGCTCTGGTTGCGCTTGGCCCGCTTGCGCTCCAGAAGTTCCGGCAGCACCTGCTTCTGAAAGATGTCCAGCTGGGGAGGATTGCGGAAGAAGCTCGTCTCGTTGGTGGTCACCAGTTCGAAGAGCTTGGTCTCCTCCTGGACCCGGTGGGGGCTGCTTTGCAGGTGTTGCAGGTAGGCCGCGAAGGAGTCCAGCTTGAGCTCCCGCAGTCTGGACGAGAGGCGGTTCTCGAACAGATACTTGCGGCTGGGCGGCACGTCGATGCCGCTGCGGGTGTAGATGAAGTCCCGCAGGTTCGTGAACTCCTGGGGCGTGATCTTGACGTCCTTGGTCAGGATGCCCGAGCTTCCCGCCAGCAGGGAGGACATGCGGTTCACCACCTGCTGCAGTTCTTTCTGCTTCTGGAGCAGCGCATCGGAAGCCGGGGGCTTTTCGGGCATTGCTGCGCAACCTCTGGCCGCGTTCCGAACCTGCGGTGCATGGCATTTGGGGCGGTCGGAAGCTGGCGGGCAAGGTGAAGGGGCGCCTTCTGCATCAACGACAGAAGGTATTCCAGCCTGTTGCAAGACTAGCATCCATTGCGGTTTCGGGCAAGGGGCGGAGAAGATAAGCTTTCCACGATATGGCAGTGTGGAAGTTTGGGAATGCGCTGCTGTCCGGCTCACTCACAACCCGTTCCCTTTCGTCGCGCTGTGGGGGCCGCTTCCTGCCTGGCCGGGGTAGGAGTATGTCTGGCCGTTGCGCCCCCAAGGGGGAGCGTGCTATGCGCCCCGGCATGCCAGCACAGCACTCTTCCCTGGCCCCGGGTGGCGAGATCGGGCGTTTGCGCACGGTCCTGCTCTGTGCCGACTATCAATCAACGCGCATCATGTATCACGGCCTGGCCGCGGTGAGCGAGGTGGTGGCCGTGATCCAGGAGGAGC
>CAZNSV010000103.1:0-9535 GCA_964575775.1 uncultured Desulfovibrionaceae bacterium | reverse complement strand
CAGGCCGAGCAGGCTGTTGCCGCCGCTGACGCCCAGGGCCGCCCCGCCCTGCAACACGGCCAGCCCGGCCACGCAGAGCGCGATGCCCGCCACGCTGCGTAGGCCGGGGCGCTCCCCGAAGAGCAGCCAGGCGAAGAGGGCCATGCAGGCCGGGGTGGTGCTGGTGACGATGCCCGCCGCGCCGGGGTCGGCATGGCGCAGCCCCTCCAGGAGCAGCACGTTGAAGAGCAGCACCCCGCAAAAGGACTGCACGAGGATCAAGAGCCACTGCCGCCGGTTCAGGCGCGGCAGGCCGCCGTCGCGCAGGATGCACCAGGGCACGAGCCAGGCGCAGGCCACCACGAAGCGCACGAAGAGGGCGAAGTGCACGGGCAGATGGGCCACCACGTGGGCTCCGGCGGCAACGGAGCTGCCCACGATGGCCATGGCCAGGGTCAGGTCGAGACAGGCGCGGAACTTGGGCACGGCGGTTCTCCTTGGGTTGCGGGTCTGCCGTGCTCCTAGCGCCCCTCAAGGGGCTCAGTCTTGAATCATCTTGCGGTAGCGCCCCGGCGGCACGCCCAGGATGCGCTTGAACTCCCGGGTCAGGTGGCTCTGGTCCGCGAACCCGCAGGCCACGGCCACCTCGGCCAAGGGGCGCGCCTCGGCCAGCATGCGCCGGGCCCGCGCCACCCGCAGCTGCACCAGGTAGCGCGAAGGCGGCACGCCCATGGCCTTGCCGAAGACCCGCACCAGGTGAAAGGGGCTCAGCCCCGCCACCCGGGCCAACTCCTCCAGACGCAGCTCGCTGTCCCAGCGGGCGTGCAGCAGCTCCAGGGCGCGGCGCACCGCCGCCGGTTCGGCGCCCGATCTGGGGGGGTGGGGCGGGCCTTCCGCATGCAGGGCCACCCAGCGCACCAGGAGCCCCAACAGCCGGGCATCCAGCTCCAGGGCGCTGCCTGCTCGGGTTTCCAGCAGCCCGTGCAGCTCCCGCAGCCTGGCCGCCAAGGGGGCGTCCTGCAGCACGCCGCTGGGAAAGTGGGGCTGCTGGGCCCGGATCCCGATCTGCTCCGCCGCGCGCCGCACCAGCTCCGGCTGCAGGTAGAGCATGCGGTAGCTCCAGCCCGCGCCCCCTCCGGCATCGCCGTTGTGGGGCTCCCCGGGCTCCACCAGATTCACGCTGCCCTGAGCGGCGCGGTGCTCCCGGCCGAGATAGTCGAAGCGCAGCCCGCCGGTTTCGATGACCCCCAGGGCATAGCCCTCGTGCACGTGCCGGGCGAAGCGCTGCGTGACGAAGGTGGCGCGCAGCAACTCCACCTCGCCCAGGCGCGGGTCGCGGAAATAGCGTGCCGTCTCTTGGGAAGGGGGGGCGGGGGGCGCGGGTGAAACTGGCATGGGACTTCCCGGCGACAGGGCTCAGGCCGGTTCGAAGGGCGGGATCAGGCCGCCGAAGCCGGTCCTGGCGCGCTGTCGGTAAAGCTGCTCGTCCGCCGGATCCACGCCCTTGTCGTGCTTCTCGTAGTCCACCTCGCAGAGCACGCAGCCCGGGTTGAAGACCAGCTTGTTGCAGCCCATGGCAATGGCCGAGAGCTCCGTGTCGCCGAAGTGGGTCCTGTAGCCCGGGAAGAACACGCAGTTGTGGTACAGGCGCTGGGCCCAGGCGCGCTGCAGAAGCCCGAACACGGCCAGATTGCCGAAAAAGCGGCCGTCGTTGAAGGCCAGCAGCCAGCCCCCGGTGTTGTCCAGGGCCCTGAGGCCGCACTTGAGCCAGCCGTCGCCGGGAAAGGCATCCTGGGCCAGGTACCCGAAATACTTGGATGTGGACTTGGCAAAGACCAGGTTGGCCACCCGGATGAAGCCCAGGCGCCGGGTGTCGTGGACCAGCACCAGCAGCCCCTCGCACAGGGCCCGGCGCCGCAGCACCGGCTCCAGGCGGCGGGCCTGGGCCTCGTCGATGTACGGCAGTACCAGCACCGCCTGCTCGTGGGCAAAGCGCGTGGTCTGGCCGATGGCGTCGATCTCCACGAACACGGATTCCATGCCTTTCCGCTCCTGTTGCGCCGCGCGGGCCTCGGAAAAGAAGGGGGGCGCTGCCCTTGCCTTACGGGCAAACGCCCCTGGCGGCAAGCAGGCTGACGGGAAAAGGGAGTTCGCGCGGGGAAAGGGCGAGGCGCGCTTCTTCAGCGCGGCAGCAGGGCGTCCAGGTGCCGGGTGCAGCGCTGCAGGGCGTCCAGGGCCAGCTCCAGGCGGCGCAGGGCCCAGTCCGTGGCCCTGGGGCGGTGGCGGCACACGGCGGCCTCCAGGGCCAGGGCCGCGCAGCGTACACCATGGGCCGAGACGTTGCCCGCCCCGCCTTTGAGGGCGTGGACATGGAGCAGCAGTGCCTCCAGGTCTCCGGCCGCCAGCAGCTGCCGCAGCCGTCCGGGGGCCTGGCCGTAATGCCGCAGGAACTCCCGGAGCAGACGCTGGTAGATGGCGACGTTGCCGCCCAGCCGCTCCAGCCCCTCCTGCAGATTCACCACGGGGCGCATCGCGGCCAGGTCCTCCAGGGCGCAGGGGCTGTCACCCCCGCGCGGCCTCAGGGCCCCGGAACGGCAGTCCTGGGGGACGGGGTGCCCCTTGTCCTGGGCGCGGCAGATCGGTGGCTCGCCGGGCCGGGCGGGCTGCGGTCGCGGTGGGACCAAGGCTTTGTGGTGCATCATATCCTTGCGCGGCGGACAGGGGAGTGCATGGAAATCTGGAACGGCACGTTGCGCCGGATCATGCCGCGAAGCTCGTTTTCACTCTGCACGGGCCGTGTGAGCTCCGCGTTGCGAACACGTGGCGCTCGCGTGAAAGGTCGCGGCTCAGAGATTGTCCCCGGAGCAGGTGTTCGCCAGCAGGGCCTGGACCTTGGCCAGCAGGCTGTCCACCTGCAGGGGCTTGACGATGTAGTCCGTGGCGCAGCCCTGAAAAAAGGCCTTGGACACGGTTTTCACGTCGTCCATGGCGCTGATCATGAGGATCTTGGCCTCGCAGCCGGGCTTGACCCCCCATTTGGCCTCGGCCGCGCGCATCACCTGCAGCGCGGTCTGGCCGTCCATCTCCGGCATCATGATGTCCAGGCAGACCAACTGGAAGGGGCGCCCCTCGAAGAGGGCGTGCACAAAGGCCCCCAGGGCCTTCTTGCCGTCGTCCTCGACCTGGCATTCCCCGAAGCGTTCCAGCAGGCGCAACATCACCAGCCGCGATTGGAAGTCGTCATCCACGATCAGGATGCGCATGGTTCCCCCTCGAACTCGATGCAAGCGTTACAGGCTCCTGCCGGTCGTTTCCGGTCCGGTGAGGAGCCGCCCCTGTGCCGGTCCTATAGCAGGAGGGGTTGCCCGGTCAACCTTTCTTGCTCAGGGTCGCTCCTGCCCATCACTGGGGGCGGTCTTGACCCCCACGTGCAGGTAGACGATGCCGGAAAGCAGGGGGCGGAAAAAGGCGCCGTGGAATCCGGCCTGCAACAGCTCCTGGGCCAGGGCCGGTGCCGGGGGAAAGCGCTTGATGGTCTCCGCCAGGTAGCGGTAGGCCGCGGGATCGCCGGAGACCAGGCGCCCCAGGAGGGGGAGCAGCCGCTCCAGATAGAGGTTGTAGATCCCGCGCCAGATGCGGCTCTGGCCGGTCCCGAACTCCAGGATGCACAGGCGCCCCCCCGGGCGTAGCACGCGCAAGGCCTCGGCAAAGGCCGCCTCGCGGGGCAGGATGTTGCGGATGCCGAAGGCGATGGTGATGCAGTCCACGCTGGCGTCCGGCAGGGGCAGGTGCTTGCCGTCCGCCAGCACCGTTTCCACTCCGGCCTTGTGGCGCAGGGCCTTCTGGCGCCCCCGCTGGAGCATGGGCAGGGAAAAATCCATGGCCAGGATGCGCGCCGTGGGGTGTTGGCGCCGCAGCTCCAGGGCCACGTCCAGGGTCCCGGCGGCCAGGTCCAGCACCACCAGGGGGGCGGATTCCCGGCCAGCGGGCTGCCGGACCAGGCGCACCAGCTGGTTGCGCCAGTAGATATCCTGCCCCAGGCTGAGTACGTGGTTCAGCAGGTCGTACCAGGGCGCGATGCGGCCGAACATGCCGGATACGCGCCGACCGTGCTCCGCCCGATCGTCCGCCGCCCGCGCGGTCAGGGACTGGTCTTGCATGTCGAACACCCGCTCCTAGTGCTCCGCCGGGGGGGTGTCCCCGGGTTCCGGTTCCGACTCCGTGTCGCGCACGGCCCGCGCCTCGCCTCCGATGGCCTCCAGCACCTGGTTGTACACCGCCGGGAAAATTTCGCCGAAATTCTGGGGAGAGACACGCCCCACCTCGATGAACTTGACGATGATTTCCTTGGTAACTTGCAGGGCCTGCTTGCCGAGCTTGTCCATGCCGCGTCCTCCTCGCCCCTGTGTTCGGTCCCGGTCCCACCGGCTTGGCGCTCTGGTGGCCGGTCCGTGTGCCGACGAAAAAACCCGTCCGGGGGGAAATGGCCTTGACCCCTCGGTAAAGGCCCCGGACGGGAAAAGAAAAAAAACCGGTAAGCCCTCTTCCTTTTTTTTCTCTGGTAGCAGCTTCCCCGGCCTTCGTCGAGACTCGGCGCGGCGGTGCCCCCGGCGCGGTCTCAGGCCCCCAGCCACTTGACCCAGAGCGTGCGGGAACGCGGGCCGTCGAACTCGCAAAAGTACACGCCCTGCCAGGTGCCCAGCTTCAGCTCCCCCTGCTCCACCAGCAGGAGCTGCTCCGGGCCGAAGAGCGAGGCCTTGATGTGGGCGTCGCTGTTGCCCTCGGCGTGCCGGTAGTCACCCTGGCGCGGGACCAGGGCACGCAGGTTCACCACGATGTCCCGGGCCACGGACGGGTCGGCGGCCTCGTTCACCGTCACCGCCGCCGTGGTGTGGGGGCAGAACAGCACCAGAATGCCGTCCTTGCGCCCCTGCTCCCGAACCAGGGAGCGTACCGCCGCCGTGATGTCCACCAACTCCTCGCGGGCCGAGGTTCTGACCTGCAACACGTCCATGAGGACCTCCTTCAGTCTTGGTTCCGGGCGAGACTTTCCTCCACGCCGGACTGGGGGCGCGGCTCCCGGAAACCGTGCCCCACGGCGGGATCGTAGAGCTTGGACCAGCGTTCCTGCCCGGCCTCGGCCGGGAGCACCAGGAACAGGGTCTGGCGCAGCAGCCCTTCCGCACGGGCCAGGGCGGCCATCTCGCCCAGGGTGCTGTGCAGGATGCGCTGTTCGGGCCAGCCCACGCGGTGGGCCAGCACCACGGGGGTCGCGGGGCTCAGCCCCCCGGCCATGAGCTCGGCCGCGGGCTGCTCGGGGTCCTGGCCGGAAAGGTACACCGCCAAGGGGGCGCCATGAGGCGCATAGTCCGCCAGTTCCTGCCCCGAGGGCACCGGGGTCCGCCCCCGCGCCCGGGCGATGATCAGACTCTGGGCGTCCTCGGGGATGGTCAGGGAGAGCTTGGCCGCAGCGGCCGCGGCAAAGACGGCGCTGACGCCGGGCACGATCTCGTAGTCCACGCCCAGGGCCTGCAGGGCCGCCATCTGCTCGCGCAGGGCGCCGAAGAGGGTGGGGTCGCCGGTGTGCACCCTGGCCACCAGCCCTCCGTCCCGCAGCGCGGCCAGCATCAGGTCCAGGCACACTTGCAGGTCCAGGGGCGCGGAGTCCACCACCTGGGCGCCGGGCTTGGCGCACTGCACCAGGGCGGGGGGCACCAGGGATCCGGCATAGAGCACCAGGTCGGCCTCTTGAATCAGACGCCGCCCCTTGCAGGTGATGAGCTCGGGGTCGCCGGGGCCGGCGCCGATGAAATAGACCATGTTTTTTTCATTCTTTTTGCAGTGTTGCACTATTGACACCTTGCGATAAGTTTCGACTTGACAGGGTCTGGTTCTCAAGCTAGAGAGGAGTCGTCTTGCCGACCTTCCGCCCCTGTCGTGGGGATAGTGCGCCCCGGCGGACCTGTTCCGCCGGGGCGCAACCCTCAGATCAACTGGTACCATGCACCGCTTTGCAATGAAAGTGCTCCGCCATCCGGCAGTGCCCCCGCTGCTGCTCCTGGTTCTCGTGGCTGCCGCGTTCTGGCGCGCGCCGCTCTTGGACTACGTGCATTACGACGACAAGCAGTACATCTTCGGCAACCCCATGGTCACCCAGGGGCTGACCCTGCAGGCCGTGGGGCAAGCCTTCACCAGCTTTTACGCCTCCAACTGGCACCCCCTGACCTGGCTCTCGCACATGCTGGACGTGAGCCTCTTCGGCCTGGAGCCCGGGGGGCACCACGTGGTCAACGTGCTCTTGCACGCAGTCGCGGCCCTGCTGTTCTACTGGTTTTTCCGCTCCGCAACGGGGGGGCGGGTCTGGCCCGCCTTCTTCCTGGCCGCGTTCTTCGCCGTGCACCCGTTGCGCGTGGAGTCCGTGGCCTGGCTGGCAGAGCGCAAGGACGTGCTCAGCGGGCTGTTCTGGGCCCTGTGCATGCTGCTGTACCTGGGCTACGTGCGCACCCTGAGCCGCTGGCGTTATGCGGCGGTGTTCGCGTGCCTGGCCTTGGGGCTCATGGCCAAGCCCATGCTGGTAACCCTGCCCCTGGCCTTGCTCTGCCTGGACTTCTGGCCCTTGGGGCGCCTGCGGCTCGGTGGGGGCGGAGCCTGGCCCTTTGGCACGCCGGGGCTGCCCCTTGTTTCCCCGAAGAGGCTGCTGCTGGAAAAGCTGCCGCTGCTGGCCCTGAGCGCGGCGTCTTCCGTGGTGACCATGCTGGCCCAGCGCGAGGCCATGGGTTCTCTGGAGGAACTGCCCCCTCTGTTGCGGGTGGCCAACGCCCTGCAGAGCTATGTGGGCTATCTGGGCAAAATGTTCTGGCCGGACGAGCTGATACCCTACTACCCCCACGGGGGGCACGGCCTGTCCCTGGAGCGGGCCCTGCTCTGCGCCGGACTGCTGGCGGCCCTGACCCTGGTCTGCTGGCTGCTGCGGCGTCGGGCGCCCTATCTGGCCGCGGGCTGGGCCTGGTACCTGCTGACCCTGGTGCCGGTCATCGGCCTGGTGCAGGTGGGGCTGCAGGCCATGGCCGACCGCTACACCTACATCCCCGGGCTGGGCATCGCCGCCATGCTGGTGTACGGCGCCGCGCACCTGGCGGAGTACCGGCCGGAGCTCCGGCGGCTGCTGGTGCCCCTGGGTGTGGGGCTGTTGCTCGTGTCGTGCTTCGTCACCCAGCGCCTGACCTGGCACTGGCGCGGCGTGGAGCCGCTCTTCACGCGCATGGTGGCCATCGCCCCTTCGGATCTGGCCCACAACAACCTGGCCAACGCCTATGCCCTGCGCGGGGAGACGGAACTGGCCCTGGAGCACTTCCAGCAGACCCTGGCCATGAACCCCCGGCACTACATCGCGGCCTTCAATGCGGGGCAGATGTACCTGCAGCTGCAGCGCCCCGCCGAGGCCGCAAGCATGTTCGAGCGCGCCCTGGCCCTGTATCCCGGATTCGTGGAGGGGCGGCGGCTGGTGGTGGCGTTCTACCGCGAGCAGGGGCGCCCGGAAGCCGTGGTGCGGCACCTGCAGATCCTGGTGGGACAGACCCCCGCGCCGTACCGGGCCGCAGTGCAGGTGGAACTGGGCGAAGCCCTGGTCTGGAGTGGTCAGCCGGAGCGGGCCGCGCAGGCCTTTGCCGCGGCCCTGGAACTTGAGCCGGACAACGCCCGGGCCGCCCAAGGGTTGCGGGCGCTATCGACTCCCTAAAGTTTCAAAAATTCGCTATGCTGCTATCGGCGCTGACCGATGCGTGCCGATTGTTGATCCCAGCGAACCACCCACCAGCTGCCCGGTTCATACCGGCAAAGGGTTTCCCCCTCGCCATTCCTTTTGGCCCGTTCCGGGCCCCCCTAGCCCTCCTGCGGCTTGTCCGCCCCAATGATGAACACGGGGTTCTGCCCCTGCAGGTACATGTCCTTGCCCAGGGGGCTGGACTGCGCCGCGTGGAGCAGGGTGACCTCGTACTTCCAGCCCTGGGCCTCCAGGGCCTGGCGCACGGTGGTCATGGTGTCCAGCAGGATGCAGTGGGCCACGATTCGCCCCCCGGGGCGCAGGCGGCGGCAGGCCTCCTCGAAGATGCCCGGGGCCCGGGAGAGCCCTCCGCCGATGAAGACCCGGTCCGGATCCGGCAGTTCGTCCAGGCAGCGCGGCATGGTGCCGTGCACCGCCTCCACCAGCAGGGCGTGGCAGCGGCGGATGTTCTCGCGGATCAGGGCCACGCGGTCGCTGCGCTTTTCCACGGCCAGCACTTGCCCGCTGGAGAGTACGGCCGCGGCCTCGATGGCCAGGGCCCCGCACCCGGCACCCAGGTCCCAGAGCAGGTTGCCCGGGGTCAGGCGCAGAGCGGCCAGACCGGCGGCGCGCACCGGCCACTTGGTCAGCACCCCACCCTGGGCCGCAAAGTGCTCGTCCGGGATGCCCAGGCACAGAGTATTGGCCGGGGGCGAGGTGCGCTCCAGAATGACCATGTTCAGGCTGGAGAAGCTGCGGTGGCTGGCTGTCTCCAGGTCGTAGACCTCCAGGCGCTCGCGCTCGCTTTCCAGTTCCTCGAAGACCCACATGCGGTAGTTGGCCGCGCCCTTGTCCAGCAGGGCCTGGGCAATGGCCGCCGGGATGCTGCGCGCGTCCGTGAGCACGGCCACCCGCGAGCGCCGCATCAGGGCCTCGAACAGGGGTTGCATGCTGTCCTTGCCGTGCAGGGAGAGCATGGCCAGGTCGTGCCAGGGGATGCGGGTCCGGGCAGCGGCCACTTGCAGGGCGCTGACGTTGGGCAGCACTTCCACGCGCCCCGCACCCAATTCCTTGACCAGGGTGGCGCCGATGCCGAAGTAGAGAGGGTCGCCCGTGGCCAGGACCACCACCTCGCGACCGGCGCGGTCGTGTTCGTTGATGCTTTCCAGCACTGCGGACAGCGGCGCGGCAATCCGCAACTTCTCGGCCGGATGCCTGGCGAAGTGCTGCAGCTGGCGGTCGCCCCCGGCCAGGACCTGGGCGGCGTCGATGCGCGCCAGGGACTTGGGGGGGAGGTTGTCGAAATCCAGTCCCAGGCCGACTACAGTGATGGGCATGTGCTCCCGCTCCTTTGCGTGGATGCCGGTTCCCGAAAGCCAGTGTGGTCACCGGTGCCAGAGTCTCTTACCGTGGGAAGCCCGGGGAGGGCAAGGCCCGTTGCCCAGCTGGGCCGCGCAGGGCAGGGGCGTGCTTCGCGCGGGGGGCGTTGCGGCAGAACCGGACGCATGCTAGTGAAGGGGGCATGAAAGCCATCATCCTCTTGAGCCTCTGTTCGCTGCTCGCGGCCTGCGCGGGTGCTGCCCCTGGTCCTGAGGGCCCGCCCCCCTTGCGTCTGGACAAGAGTTCCAGCGGCCATATCGTGGAATTGCAGCAGGGGCAGTTGCTCGAACTGCGCCTGGAGACCAACCCCTCCACAGGCTACGACTGGCGGATCACCAAGCAGGATCAGAGCCTGCTGGCCCTGGAGTCCGACACCTATCTGCCGCCGGACAACAACGCCCGGGTGGGGCAGGG
>CAZNSV010000102.1:0-9551 GCA_964575775.1 uncultured Desulfovibrionaceae bacterium | reverse complement strand
TTTGTGGATGGTGCCCGTGAGCTTGCGCAGGGCGTGGGACATGAGCCGGGCCTGCCCCCCCACCTGGGTCTCGCCCATGTTGCCCTCGAGCTCGGCCTGGGGGATGAGGGCGGCCACGGAGTCCACCACCACCACGTCCACGGCGCCGGAGCGCACCAGCATGTCGGCGATGTCCAGGGCCTGCTCGCCGTAGTCGGGCTGGGAGATGAGCAACTCCTCGGTCTTCACGCCCAGCCGCTTGGCGTAGTTCACGTCCAGGGCGTGCTCGGCGTCCACGAAGGCCGCGGTGCCGCCGCGCCTCTGGGACTCCGCGATGATGTGCAGGGCCAGGGTGGTCTTGCCCGAGGATTCCGGGCCGTAGATCTCGGTGACGCGCCCCTTGGGGATGCCGCCAACGCCCAGGGCCAGGTCCAGGCCGATGGAGCCCGTGGGAATCACCGGTACCTGCACGTGGGCGTCGTCCGAAAGTTTCATCACCGAGCCCTGGCCGTACTTGCGCTCGATGGTGGTCAATGCGGTATTGAGGGCCTCCAGCCGCATTTCCTGTGGGCTGAGAGCTGTGCCTTTCTTGGCCATATGGGTATCTCCGCTGGCTTGCTGGTTGGCAGGGCAGGCCCCTGCACGCCGGGACGGCGCGTGGCCTGGCCGGCACGCCGCGACATGGGAACGATGCTGGGCCCGGCCGCGTCCACGTCCAGGCCGCATGGTCTGGCGTCCCATACCAGAACAGGGGGCAAGGGGCAATTGCCACGAAGGGGGGCGGGTGATGAACAATCAAGTGAACAAGAAGAAAAGCTGTGGCTCAGACAGAAACAACGGCTTCAGTCAACAACTCCCGGACTTCACCCCGCCCCACATAGCCGGAGAACTTACGGTAGTCCCCGGACCGGAAGCGAACCCGCCCCGCCACCACAGGCACCCCCACGCCCCAGCGCTGGGCCAGTTCGATGACGTCCTGCAGCGACGCCTTGCCCGGATCCGGCACGGCCGAGGCAAAAGCCTCCTCGGGCACGGTCACGGCCTCCACCAGGGCGTTGGCCTCCCGCTCCACCCCTGCCAGGGCAACGTCCTCCCGGCACTCCTCGGCCAGGTAGCCCTGCACGTGCCCCAGCACGATGTGGGCGCACTCGTGCAACAGCGTGAACCAAAAATGATCCACCCGATCATAACGCAGGGTCAGGCCGATGGCGGGGCGCCCTCCGTTGAGCATGACAACGCCGCCGTCGATCCGGCTCCGCTTGTAATGGGGCACCACCACCACAGGGACCCCCCGCCGGGCCAGAAACGCCACGGCCTCCACCAGACCCTCCCTGGTCTTGGAAAGCATGGCCAACTGCCGCAGGTCCGCCTGGCTCAGCCCCCGATAGGGGTCCGGCGCCTGGTGCGCCAGACGCCTGCGTGCCGCCACCGCCACCTCCAGCAGCCAGGCCAGCACCGCATAGGGATTGCTGTCCGGACCGGGCCTGAGCCCCTGACGCAGACAGGGTTCGCAGGCAATGTCCAGCCCAGCCTCCGCGACCAGGCGGGACAGCAATTCCTCGGCGCGCCGCGCCAGGGTCTTCGGGGGGGCCTCGCGCTCCGCCGTACCGAAAAGACCGCGCCGGGCCATCTCCTGCAGGGGGAAGCGGGACCAGTCCGTTTCCGGGCCAGGCTCCACGTCGCCCCCCACCAGGGCGGCCACGGGGATGCCCAACTCCCGCCCCAACACCCGTACCTGACTGAGGGTCAACTCCTTTTTCCCGCTCAACACCTTGGAAACCGCGGCAGGGGATCCCAGATAGCGCGCCAGGTCCTTGCGGCTCAGACCGTTGGCCTCCATGACCAGGCGCAGCACTTCATGAGGGGGCGCATCCGGAATGGGCCACTGCCCCGCCTCGTACTTCTCCACCAAAATGGCCAGCACCTCCAGCTCGTCCGCCTCCGGAGTACCCTCGGAGGCAGCCAACAGCGCGTCGATGCGAGCCAGAGCCGCGGCATGATCCTCGGCACTGCGAATCGGCTTCATTCTCCTTGCCTCCTTGTTGCCGGTTCCACGGTGTCCACATCCACCGCGTCGTACTCCTCATGACTCCCCACGAACTTGATGTACACCACCCCCACCGCGAAGTTGATACCGGCCACGATGCGTAGCTTGTTGCCGGCCACGTTGAAGACCACACGCCCCTTGGGGCGAATGCTGGCATGACCCAGGGTGGCCTTGAGCTCGTCGGGGCTTTTCCATCGGGCGGCCTTGACGAGCTTGAACCAGGCGCTGAGGGGCTTTTCGGCAAACGCCGTATCCGGCCCCCGCTCCCAGTAGTCGCGCAGCATACCCCTGGAAATGATGTGCATGACTACACTATAAGGATTTCCACGATCCTGTCAAGATAAAGATTTCCAAAGTAATTCATCAACAAAGTTTCCAATTTGGAACAGCTGTGCCTGCCAGTACCGTTGCACTGACGAGGGTGCACTGTCCCCGATTCCGCCCGCCTCGCCCCCGCAACTCCAGCGTCACACGAATGTCAAATCCGCAGGATAGCCTGTGTCATCGTTCCCCCATGCAACCCATGACACGTACCCTCAGCCCTTCCCTCCGCGCGTTTTCCGCCCCAGTGGTCGGAAAACCACCGCTTGTTTACCTCCCCGTGGAAACCCCGTATACAGGCCCCACTATCTCGGTCCTGCGCCCCAAGGACGTCCTCGCGCCGCGCATGGGCGTGGCTCTTCCGCCGAAGAGCGACCAGGACCGGATGTTCACCCCGCCTCCTCACACCCCGGCAAGGACGGCAACCACCACAATGAGCGAGAAGAAAAAGAACTACATCCTGGACACCAACGTACTCATCGAAAACCCCTTGAGCATCCTCACCCTGCGTAACGGCGACGACAACAACATCTTCATCCCCTACCACGTGCTGGTGGAGCTCAATCAGCTCAAGACCAACAACCGCGTCCGCCACATCGTGGCCAAGGTCGTGGACGTGCTGCTGGAGCAGCGCGATCACATCACCTTCATCCACAACGACGCCAGCGTCTCGCCCTTCACCCAGGAGATCGTGGACAATTACATCCTGAAGGAAATTCAGGACTGCCACGACATCGAAGATCCCATCCTGGTGACCAACGACCGCATTCTGCAGCTCCAGGCGGGCCTGGCCCACATCCGCTGCGAGGAATTCAAGGATTCCAAACCCTTCGAGTCGGAATCCCAGCTCTATACCGGGTTCAGCGACAACGGAGGCGCACCCGTGCTCAACAGCTTCACCTGGAGCGAGGGCAAACCCGTGTTCCACGGCACCGCAGGGCCCGAGATCATCAACTTCAGCCTCAGCGTCTGGGGCGTCAAGCCGCGCAGCGCCTACCAGAACCTGGCCTGCTTCCTCATGCAGCACCCCGGCATCGATCTGGTTTCGGTGCAGAGCGAGGCCGGCTTCGGCAAGACCTACCTGGCCCTGGCCTCGGCCCTGTACCTGGTGCTGGAGAAGCGGTTCTACGACAAGATCTTCGTGGTCAAGCCCACCATCGAGTTGGGCACCAAACTGGGCTTTTTGCCCGGCGACGTGAAAGAGAAGATGGAGCCCTACGTCAAGTACATCCAGGACCTGCTGGTCAAGCTGCACGGCCAGCGCCCCGCCAACAAAATCTTCGTCAACCCCCAGGAAGAGAGCCTGCGCTACAATTCCAAGAAGTTCGAGATCCTGCCCCTGGCCTACATCCGGGGCATGAACATCGAAAACGCGGTGGTGATCATCGACGAGACCCAGAATCTCTCGCGCACGGAAATCCGCGCCCTGCTCACGCGCATGGGTGAAGGGGTCAAGTGCTTCTGCCTGGGCGACACCAGCCAGGTGGACAACCCCTACCTGAGCGAATCCAACAACGGCCTGAACTGGATCGTGCGCAAATTCAAGGGGTTTTCCAACTATGCCCACATGGTGCTCAAGGGCGACAAATCCCGGGGGCCCATCACGGATCTGGTGCTGAAATCAAAATTATAGAAGGGTCTTGACAGGATGCGCGCTTCCAGTAACACTTGCGGGAGGTAGAGAAACACCGGCGGATTGCGGCGGTTCTGTCGCGTTTGCACAGCATTTTTCGGCGGGCTAAGCGCTTAGTGCGGTCATGCCCGCCCAGTCCGGATCCGGGTGCCAACCATGAAGATACCTTGCGTTCGGTGCGGAAAGAAGATCGAGTCCCCCAGCATCTATTGCCGGGACTGCGCCAGGGACATGGAGGGCGGGACGCTTACCGCTCCGCCCCCTGCCAAACCGCGCCGCAGTTTCTCCCCCCTGCTCCTCGTGATTCTGCTCGCCCTGTTGGGCGCCGGGGGCTGGTTTTTCTTGTCCGGCGAATCCGTTCAGGAGCGTCTGGAGTCCCTGAGCGCCATGGCGCCCTCCCTGAGCGGCACCCTGAGCCGCATGGGCAAGACTGCGACCGAATCCGCCACCGGGCAGGCAGCCCCGAGCCAGGATGAGAAAGAGCAGGTAGCCACAGAGTCCCCTGCAGAGAGCCCGCCCCCCCAGGACCTTGCGGCCGAGAGCGACAAGGAGCCTGAAGAGACCGCGCCGGAAACCGTGACGAGCGAGACGGCTGACGAAACCGCCCCCTCTGCCACTGAAGCCCCCCAGCCCGAGGACGACGTCATCGTCTTTTCCGCCGAACCTGCGCCGGGAGCCGCAGAGCAGCCGGCAGATGCTATTGAAGCTGGTGCAGAGGAGCAGCAGAGCGCCGACGCCACCGCACCCGCCGATGCCAACGCCACGGCCCAGGAAGAACCCCAAGCCGAGCAGGCAGTTGCCGAGGCAGTGCCCGCCGCCGGCGAGGAGCAACCAGACGCTGCCGCCCCCGAAGAGGTGCAGCAGACCGAGGCGGCCGCCCCCGCCACTGCTGCATTCGGGGTGTGGGTCTACCGCCTGGGCACCGACGAAAGCGACGCCCGACTGGTGGAAAAACTGCAGGCCACGGGCTTTCCCCAGGCCCAGGTCAAGGGGCGTTGGCCCGGCCACTTCAACGACCAGAATATCTTCTATCGCTTCGAGGACCGTAAAGGCTTGTCGGAACTGCGCGCCGCCCTGGGCGAAGGCGAGTATTTCGATTACTACTACAACCACGAACGTATCGGCCAGAGCGTGAAGCGCATCTTCCGGGAAAACGAGGCCGTGGATTTCGTGCTCATCATCAAGTAGTCGCGACCTGCCGGACCTTCCACTCCTGTGACGCTTGGTAACACTACGGAGCAGAAAGACTCGCCTTTCTGCTCCTGTTACGTGCAATGCAGCGTGCCTGCGGTGCCGGACCGGGCAAGTGCCCTCAGGCTACTGGGCCAGGGCTTCCTCCAGCGTGACGCAGACCGGAAACATGGCGGAAAAGCCGGAGAGGGTGAAGACCTCTTCCACCATGCCCGAGAGGTTGTAGAAGCAGATGCCGCCCTGGGCCGCCTTGAGCTTCTTGGCCGCGGCCAGGATGCTGCGCAGTCCGGCGCTGCTGATGTACTCCAGCTTCGCCAGGTCGATGACCAGGTTGTTTTCCCCTTTCTCCTGCCAGGCGGCGCATTCCTTTTCAAAGTCCGGGGCGGAAACGGCGTCCATCCGGCCGGTAACCGCAATGACCACCTTGCCCCCCTGTTTTTCGCTCGCGAACTCCATCCTTTCCTCCTGCTCCCTGTGCGGGTCGTTGGTTCATTGGGAGCCGGGCACGACAGCCCGGCGCATCACCTGCCACAGTAGCACCGCCCCAGGGAGAAGTCCATGCGCGCTGCCTGGTCTGCTGCAGATCGGTTCCCGGTCGGGATGCGTTGCTGCAAGACGTGCAACGCACGGTGCGTTGGTGGTGAGCGCCGCAACCCGTGCTGCGTAGCGACGCAGCGGAACAACAACGGGCTCCGCTTTACAACTCCTTGCCCTCACGGGTACAAAGAGATGCAAACCACCAGCAGCCTCGCAGGGAGCCCCATGCCCAGACAGCCCCGAAACACCCGCAAGACGTTGCCCTTGTCACGGCGGGGGCGTCTGCCCCACTGCCCCTCGCCCAGCGGTGTGGCCCAATCACCGGAGTTGACGGCCCCCCGACTCGAGTTCCAGGAACCGTCGCAAGAGAGCCCCCAGGACGGCCAGCAAGACGTTGCCTCCCTGGCTAGCCCTGTCAGCGAGAGCCACGCCCCCCCCACGCACATCGTGGGCATCGGTGCCTCGGCCGGGGGGCTGGAAGCCCTGCAGCACTTCTTCGCCAACATGCCCGCCGAAAGCGGCTTGGCGTTTATCATCGTCCAGCACCTGTCCCCGGATTTCCGCAGCATGATGGACGAGTTGCTGGCCCGGCACACCGCCATGCACATCCATCGCGTGACGGACGGCATGCGCATCGCCCCCGACAGTATCTACCTGATTCCACCCAAGAAGGAGATGCTGATTGCCGATGGTCGGTTGCTGCTCACGGACAAGGACCCGGCCCAGCCCGTGAGCCTGCCCATCGACCTCTTTTTCCGTTCCCTGGCGCAGGACATGGGCCCCCGCGCCGTGGGCATCATTCTCTCGGGCACGGGCAGCGACGGATCCCGGGGCATCCGCAGCATCCACGACGCCGGGGGGCTGGTCATGGTCCAGAGCGAGGAGTCCGCCAGCTTCGACGGCATGCCCCGCAGCGCCATCGAAACGGGCGTGGCCGATCTGGTGCTGCCGCCCCAGGCCATGCCCCAGGCCATGCTCACCTTTCTCCAGCATCCCGTGGCCGGCCCCCTGCAGACAGAACATCCGCGTTCCGACCAGACAGCCGAGCAGGGGCAGTACGGGCAGATCTTCGCCCTGCTCCTGGAGCAATACGGCATCGATTTCCTCTATTACAAGCCCAGCACCGTGGGACGGCGCATCGAACGCCGCATGACCATGGGGCAGTTGCGCTCCCTGGAAGACTATGTAGAGCTCCTGCGTCGGGACAAGAGCGAGCTGGACCTCCTCTACAAGGACCTGCTCATCGGCGTGACCCAGTTCTTCCGTGACGAGCGGGCCTTCGCGGTCCTGGCCGCCGAGGTGGCGCCCCGACTGGTGGAGTTGTCCGCTGCGGGCAAGGAACTGCGGCTCTGGTGCCCGGGCTGCGCCACCGGCGAGGAGGTCTACTCCCTGGCCATTCTGCTCAAGGAGCGGGCCGAGCAGCAGGGAGCGCCCCTGAACCTGAAGATCTTTGCCACGGACATGCACCGGGACTCCCTGAACCACGCTGCCTCGGGTCTTTACGACGCCCCGGCCGTGGAGAAGCTCGGTCCCGAGCGTCTCCGGCGTTTCTTCACCAGGCAGGGCACCCGCTATCGCATTGCCCCGGAGCTGCGGCGGGTGGTGGTCTTTGCGGAGCACAACGTCATCAAGGACCCGCCCTTCACCAAGGTGGACCTCATCAGCTGCCGCAATCTGCTCATCTACCTGCAGCCCATCGTGCAGAACAAGGTGCTGTCCCTGTTCCACTTCGCCCTCAAGATCGGCGGCACCCTGTTTCTGGGTCCCAGCGAGAGCCTGGGCGAACTCTATCCGGAGTTCGAGGTCATCGACAAACACTGGAACATTTTCACCAAGCGACGGGACATCCGCCTGCCGACCCAGACCCGTTTTCCCACGGGCGTGCCCCTGGGCGGCCGAGCCCCGCAGACCCTGACCGGCCGGGCAGCGGGATTCGGCACCGAGCAGCGACAGGCCAAGGCCTTCGAGACGCTGTTGCAGAAGTACGTCCCGCCCAGCATGCTGATCAACGAACGCCACGAGTTGGTGCACATGTTCGGGGAGGCCGGGACATTTCTGAAGCACAAGCCCGGCCGCTTCGAACTGGACATCCTGACCATGGTGGAGGGGGACCTGCGCGTGGCCCTGGCTTCGGCCCTGCAACGGGCGGGGCGGGAGTTCAAGGCCGTGGTCTACAAAGGGGTCCGCGTGCCCGGCAAGGACGGCCCCCAGCAGGTCAACGTCCTGGTGGAGCCCCTGCCCGACAAGAGTACCGAGCGCCCCTTCCTGCTGGTGAGCATCGAGCCCGTGACGGAGGCTCCTCGCACCCAGGGGCCGCTGGAGGACGGCGACAGCTTCGCCGTGGCCGAACACGCCCAGGTGCGCATTGCGGACCTGGAGCAGGAAGTGCTGAACATCCGCGAAAATCTCCAGGCCACCGTGGAGGAGCTGGAGACCAGCAACGAGGAACTCCAGGCCTCCAACGAGGAGTTGCTGGCCAGCAACGAGGAACTGCAGAGCACCAACGAAGAGTTGCACTCGGTGAACGAGGAACTCTACACCGTGAACGCGGAGTACGAGAAGAAGATCCGGGAGCTGACCCAGCTGACCAACGACATGGACAACCTGCTCCGCTCCACGGATATCGGCGCGGTGTTCGTGGACCGCCATCTGCAGATCCGCCGCTACACTCCCTCGGCCACCGTGATCTTCAACCTCCTGCCCCAGGACGAAGGGCGCCCTATCGACCATATCTCCAACAACCTGGCCGACAAACAGCTCGTGCAGCACATCCAGGACGTACTGGAGCGGGGGCGGAGCAGCGAACGGGAAGTACCGCTCCGTGACGGTCGGGTCTTCCTGCAGCGCATCCTGCCCTATCTCGACGAGAAAAACGTGGTGGAGGGCGCGGTGCTGACCTATGTGGACCTCTCGGACCTGGCCCGGCTCCCTGCCGGGAGCGAACCAGCCGCGCCCGGTGATGAATTGCCCCTGCCTGCGGAGACCAGTCATGCGTCCTGAGTGCTGGTTGGCGCTGTGTACCGCCCTGCTGTTGGGGCTCGTGCCGGCGGGCGTCCACGCCCAGGGCGCGGGGACCTTCACGGACCGCAACAACGCCTGTACCATGAAGCTCACCGAGCAGGAGGAGGGAAAGTTCCTGGTGGGCATCATCTGCGAGCGGCGCAAGGTCTTGTCGTACTGGCTCTGCCCTCCGGTGGACAACCTTGGCTTCACCCCCTTCGAATGCCGGGAGCAGGTCACCCAGACCGTGGACCCCACCCAGGGCACCAAACGCGAATCAAAGGGGCGCCATCTGCGCATCTACGCACCCAGCATGGACCGGGTGCCCTACGTGCTCTGCGGCAGGCTCTGCGACCCCACCACGGATTGAACACGAGGACGAGCAACGGTGAAGAGGATCCGAAACCGGCTGTTTTCTTGGACGGCAGGAGGCACAACCCTGATGCTCTGCCTGCTCCTACTGCCGTGGACGGCTCCGGCCACGGCCGCCCAGCGGGTGGTGTACGGATTTCACGACGCCTTTCCCCCCTTCACTTATCTGGACAAGGGCAAGCCCGCGGGTTTCGAGCTGGAGTTGCTCCAGGCCGCGCTCCAGGGCAGCGACTATGTCCTGGATCCGCGCCCCATGCCTTGGGACCGCATCCTGGTCAGTCTGGGCAGCACGGGTGTCCACGTGACCTCGGGCATGGCCCGGACTCCCCAGCGGGAGCGCGCCTACCTCTTCACCGAGCGCCACAGCATCCCCCTGGTTTCTCGTCTCTTTCAGCGCACGGACAAGGTCATCCGCAGCCGTCCGCAACTGCTGCACGCCCCCGTGGCGGCCCGCAGGGACTCCCTGTACCA
>CAZNSV010000101.1:0-9662 GCA_964575775.1 uncultured Desulfovibrionaceae bacterium | reverse complement strand
AGACCATCACGTCCAGCCCCCCGGCCTGTTGCAGGGCCTCGCCGCTCTTGATGAACACGCCCAGCTGGGCGCCGCGCCCCGTGCCCACCATGATGGAGGTGGGCGTGGCCAACCCCAGGGCGCAGGGGCAGGCGATGACCAGCACGGACACGGCAATGCGCAGGGCAAAGCCGAAGGGTTGCCCGCCCAGGAGCAGCCAGGCCAGGCCCGAGACCAGGGCCAGGGCCATGACCGCGGGCACGAAATAGTAGCTGATGGTGTCGGCCAGCCCCGCGATGGGCGCCTTGGAGCCCTGGGCCTCCTGTACCAGCCGGATGATGCGGGCCAGGGTGGTGTCTTCGCCCACCCGCCGGGCCTCCATGGTCAGGGCGCCGCTGGTGTTGAGGGTGCCCCCGGTGATCTGATCGCCGGGGCGCTTGCTCACGGGCATGGGCTCGCCGGTGAGCATGGATTCGTCCACGCTGGACTCGCCCGAGAGCACCACGCCGTCCACCGGGACCCGCTCGCCGGGCTTGATGCGCAGGGTGTCCCCGGCCAAGACCTGCGCGGCGGGGATGTCCACCCACTCGCGCTCCTGCAGGACGGACACGGTGTCGGGCCGGAGCTGCAGCAGGGCGCGGATGGCGTCGGAGGTCTTGAGACGCGACCGCGCCTCGAAGAACTTGCCCAGGGAGATCATGGCGATGAGCACCGCCGCGCTCTCGTAGTAGAGGTCCATGGCCCGCTGCATGGGGTCCAGGCCCAGGGCGATTTCCAGGGTGTTCCAGAGGCTGTAGACAAAGGCCGCGCCGGTGCCCACGGCCACCAGGGAGTCCATGTTGGGCGCGCGGCGCCACAGGGCCGGGAACCCGTCCAGATAGAAGTTCCGCCCGCTCCAGAGCACGGGCAGGGTCAGCAGCAGCTGGGCCAGGGCAAAATTCAGGGGCGCGTGCATGGGGTCCAGGCCATGGGGCAGGGGCAGCCCCACCATGTGCCCCATGCTGAGTACCAACAGCGGCAGGGCAAAGGCAAAGGCCGGGATGAGGCGCCTCCGCTGGGCTGCCAGACGCTCCAGGGCCTCCTGGCGCCGGGTCTCGAAGAGGTCGGGACCGGCCGCGCGAGGGCGCGACCCGAACCCGGCCGCGCGGATGGCCCGCCGGATGGCCTCGGGGTTGGTTTCCGCGGGGTCGAAGACGAAGTGCCCCGACTCGGTGGCCAGGTTCACCGCGGCCTGACGCACCCCGTCCAGGGCGCCCACCACGCGTTCGATGCGCGCGGAGCAGGCGGCGCAGTGCATGCCCTGCAGCTCCAGGTCCAGCAATCCGGGGGAGTCGCTGGGGCCTGCTCCCGCTGCAACAGTCAGGGCCTCGGCCGGGAACTCGGCCGTGAAGCCCAGGTCCTTGATGCGCTCCGCGACCTGCGCCAGGCTGAGGCTGGCGGGCTGCCACTGCAGGTCCAGGGTCTCGGTGGCCAGGTTCACGTTGGCCGCCACCACGCCCTCCAGGCCGGAGAGCACGCGCTCGATGCGGGAGGAGCAGGCGGCGCAGTGCATGCCCTTGATGGCGGCCCGGACGCGGCGCGGCTGGGCCAGGTCGTGGGGCTTGGGGAGGGGAGGGGTGTCCGGGGAATGCATGCCCGCAGCCTAGCACGTCAGGGCGCCCCTGTCAGCCCTGGGCGGAAAAGGCAGTACACCGCAGGCATTACACCAGGTTGTGAGGCTCAGCTCAGGACGATCTCGCGCATGGCCTTGAGGAAGCGCTCCGTGGAGAAGAGGCGGGCCCGCTCCTCGCAGGTCCGGCGCATGGCCTGGGCCCGGTTGGCGTCCAGACTGCGCACGGCGGCCCGGATGTCCATGAGTTCGTAGTCGCGGGGCAGCAGCAGCCCGGTATGGCCCGGGAGCACGGTCTCGGTAAGCCCCCCTTCGGCCACGCCGATCACGGGCTTGCCCGCGGCCATGGACTCCACCGGCGACATGCCGAAGTCCTCGTCCCTGGCCAGGTACAGGGTGGCCCGGCAGTTGCCCACCAGCTGAAAGAGGGCGGCGTCGTCCAGCCAGCCCGTGAATCGGATGTTGGGGGCGTTTGCGGCCAGCCGTCGCAGGGCCTCGGACTCCGCCCCCCCGGACGCGACCACGAGCTGCTGATCCGGCAGCCCGAGAAAGGCCTGGACGATGTCCCGCACCCGTTTCAGGGGCTCGAGCCGGGCCGTGGACAGGAAGTAGTCGCCGCTGCCCAGCCAGGTGAAGCGCTCGGTGTCGCAGGGCGGATGCACCACCAGCGCGTCCCGGCCGAGGAAGGTCCTGATCCGCTTGCGCACGGTCTCGGAGTTGGCGATGACCAGGTCCATCCGCTCCACAGCCGCCTCGTAGTGGCGCTGAAAGCGGGGCAGGAACAGGCGCCGGAGCAGGCGGGCCGCGAAGGGGAGCTGTTGCAGCAGGGCCTCGCGCTGATCGTACACGAAGCGGGGCGGGGTGTGGCAGTAGAAGAAGTTGCGCGCCCCGCAGGTGTTGTGCACGGCCAGGGGGCTGAAGATCCCGCTGTAGACCACGGTGCGGAAGTGCCGCAGCAGGTTGGTGCGCGTGCGAAAGGCTCGGATGACCCGCAGGTTGTGCGGCCGGGAACCGTCGGTGGGCGGAGGGAGCAGGGCGATGCGCTCCAGCCCGGGGCATTCGGCGGCGGGGGAGAAACTGTCGGGGTGCTCGTAGGCGTAGCACAGGGTCTGGGCCAGCTCCCGGGCCAGGACAAGACTCAAGCGCTCTCCGCCGCCGCGGATGTGATACATGTCGTGCAGCAAGGCAATGGGATATGGTGCGACCATACGCTTGGCATGGTACGTTCGGGAGCGGCGAAGCGCAAGGGGCGGGTGCAGGCCCTACAACGTGGGTGCGGCCCGACTCCTCCGCCTTGCCCCTGGCCCGTCTCGGGTCAGGTCGGCACGGAATCCCAGCCTGCCCGCACCCACATCTGTTCAGCGCAATCGCCGTGTCCGATTCGTGTGGCTGGGATTACAAGGGCGGCGAAAGCGGGGGCTGACGGTCCCCTTGACCGCCCCTCCCTTGACCGCTAATGGTGTGCGTCTGTCTTAGTTACTTATTTTACTCAATCAGTAGGTAGGAAAAGTATGCTTGCGGTTATCGGTTCCGGTTATTGGGGAAAAAATCTGGCGCGGAACTTCCACGAGATTGGAGCGCTGTCGCTGATTTGCGATAAGAGTCAGAAGGTATTGGAAGTCTTTCGTGAGTCGTATCCCGGCGTGAAGACGTGCATGGCCCTGGCGGAAGTGCTCGCCGATGCAGCTGTCTCGGCCGTGGCCATTGCCACGCCGGCGGAGACACATTTCACCATTGCCCGGGAATCACTGCTGGCCGGCAAGCACGTGTTCCTGGAAAAGCCTCTGACCTTGGATCTGGAAGAAGCCCGCGAACTGATACAGCTGGCGCGGCATAAAGGCCTCACCCTCATGGTCGGCCACCTGCTGCAGTATCACCCGGCATTCCTGCGGCTCAACGAACTGGTGGCTTCCGGGGTGCTGGGCCGCATAAACTATATCTATTCCAATCGGTTGAACCTCGGTAAGATTCGTCGTGAAGAGAATATCCTGTGGTCTTTCGCACCGCACGACATCTCGATGATCCTCACCCTGGCGGGGGAGGAGCCCGAGGCCGTCTGGGCCACGGGGGGCAACTATCTGCACAACCGCATCGCCGATGTCACCACGACCCATCTGGTCTTCTCTTCTGGCCTTAAGGCGCATATCTTTGTTTCCTGGCTGCATCCGTTCAAGGAACAAAAGCTGGTGGTGGTGGGTGAGAAACAGATGGCCGTGTTCGACGATACCCGCCCCTGGGAGGAAAAGCTGCTCCTCTACCCCCATGAAGTCAAATGGGTCAATGGGGCCCCAGTGCCCGCGCGGGCCGAGCCCGAGCGAGTCGTGCTGGCCCAGGCGGAGCCCTTGCGGGTCGAATGCGAGCATTTTTTGCACTGCGTGCGCAGCGGCGAGACCCCGCGCACCGATGGCGAGGAAGGCTTTCGCGTGCTCCGGGTGCTCATGGCCGCGCAAGCCGGTTTGAACACCGAACTGCCCGCGCTGCAAGCCGAGTCGGCCGCGCCCCCCGCGTTGCCGGAGGACACGGTTGTCCATCCTTCCGCGGTGGTGGATGAAAACGTGTCCATCGGCAAGGGTTCCAAGATTTGGCACTTCAGTCACATTCTGCGCAATACGACCATCGGTGAATGTGTCAACATTGGACAGAATGTTGTGGTGGGGCCCGATGTTGCCGTCGGCAACAACTGCAAGATCCAGAACAACGTCTCCATCTACAAAGGCGTGACGTTGGAGGATGGGGTGTTTTGCGGTCCGAGCATGGTCTTTACCAATGTTCACGCTCCCCGTGCGACCATTGCTCGCATGCATCAGATGCGACCCACCGTGGTGCGCAAGGGAGCCACGCTGGGGGCGAACTGCACCATTGTCTGCGGCAACGAAATCGGCGCCTACGCCTTTGTCGGGGCGGGGGCGGTGGTGACCAAGCCGGTGCCCCCCCATGGCCTGGTTGTGGGTAATCCCGCCCGTCTCATCGGTTGGGTTTGCCGTTGCGGCATGCGGCTGCCAGAGTCCCTGATCTGCGAGGACTGCCACGAAGCGTATGAACGCGGGTGCGACGGATTGCGACCGCTGTAGGCACTTCTTCTCGCCTCATTTCGTTGCCTTCGCGTGCCCGCGTAACGGTCCGGCCCTTTCCGCAGGCCCCTTCCCTTATTGCTGGACTGCAATCCGCTTCAGCGGGTATCTACAATCATAACAGAATAGTCACAGGAGTGCGACAGGTGCAATTCATCGATCTCAAGGCACAATATGCCGCGTTGAAGGATTCCGTCGATGCTCGCATCCACGCGGTGCTGGAGCACGGGCGCTTCATCATGGGGCCCGAGGTCAAGGAACTGGAAGAGCGGCTCACGGAGTACTGCGGCGCGAGGCATTGTGTCACGGTGTCCAGCGGTACCGAGGCCCTGCTCATCTCCTTGTTGGCGCTGGGCGTGCAGGCTGGGGACGAGGTCGTCACCACTCCTTTCACGTTCGTGGCCACGGCCGAGGTCATCGCGCTCTTGGGGGCCACGCCCGTATTCGTCGATGTGGAAGAGGACACCTGCAACCTGGATCCCGCTCTGCTCGAGGCCGCCATCACGCCCCAGACCAAGGCCATCATCCCGGTGAGTCTCTACGGTCAGGTGGCGGACATGGACGCAATCAACGCCATTGCGGCCAGGCATGGCGACATCCCCGTGATCGAGGACGGTGCCCAGAGCTTCGGGGCCACGTACAAGGGAAAGCACAGCTGCAACCTGTCCACCTTCGGCTGCACCAGCTTTTTTCCCAGCAAGCCCCTGGGGTGTTACGGCGACGGCGGGGCCATCTTCACCAGTGACGACAGCCTGGCCCAGGCCTGTCGAGAGCTTAGGGTCCACGGCCAGGAGCGCCGCTACTATCATACCCGCATCGGCGTCGGGGGGCGCATGGACACCCTCCAATGCGCCGTGGTGCTGGCCAAACTCGGCAATTTCCAGTGGGAACTGGAGCAGCGGTACGCTGCCGGAAAACGCTACTTCGAGTTGTTGCAGGGGCTGCCCGGAATCACCTTGCCCGTGGTGCGGCCGGATCGCGTTTCCGTTTGGGGGCAGTTCACCATCCAGACCGAGCAGCGCGAAGCCCTGCTCGCCAGGCTGAAGGAGCGAGGCGTGCCCACGGCCGTGCACTACCCCGTGCCCCTGCATCGGCAACCAGCCTATGAGGCGTGTTGCAGAATCTCCGGCAGCCTGAAGCGAGCCGAGAGGGTGGCGGAACGCGTGGTCAGTTTGCCCATGCACCCCTATCTGGACCGCGAAACCCAGGAATTGATCCGCAACGCCATTGCCGGTTGAGCGACCGGCGGCATTGCCCCATGCAGCGGGAGCCCCTGCGCGAGCCACTGGAGAACGGGTTGGTGTGATGCGTATCTGCATGTTCGTGTTCAACAACTTCGTCAACGACTCCAGGGTGCGCAAGGAGGCCGCGACGCTCACGGCGCAGGGACATCACGTCACCGTGCTCGCGCTGCTGCAAGGCGACCAACGGTATGTGGGGGAGGAGCAGGGGCTGGAGGTGGTGCAGTTCCGGCTGCGCCCCTGGTATTTGCGGCTCATGGACAGGTGCGCCTCGCTATCTGGGCGGGGCGTCGGGGCTGGCGCGAACGAAGGCGGGAACTCCGGCAAGGTAGGCGCGGGGGGCTCTGCTGGCCTGTTGCGGCGAATCGTGACGGCCGTGAAGAGCCGGCTCATGTCCTGCCACGTTGCCGTGTATTACGCGCTGTACCATCGGCAGTGCCTGCAGTGGTTGCAAGGGCGGGAGCCATGGGACGCTTTCCATGCCCACGATCTGGACACGCTGCTGCCGGCCTGGTTGGCAGCGCGTCGGTTCAAGGCGCGGCTCGTGTACGATTCCCATGAACTCTATGTGGAGCGTAATGCCTTACGCCCCTACTCGGGGCTGAAGAAAGCGCTGCTGCGGTCTGTCGAGGCCTTTCTCGCGCGCCGCGCCGATGCCGTGATCACGGTGAACGAAAGTCTGGCCTCGCGCCTGGAGCAAGCCTACGGCATTGCCCGGCCGTTGGTGGTGATGAACACGCCCGTGCTGGGTGGCGCGGGGGCAGGGCTGCCCCCCACCGTGGATCTGCGGCGTGAATTGTCCATACCGCCCGGGCGCAGGATCATGCTCTATGTGGGCAACATCATGCCCAACAGGGGTGTGGAGATCATGGTGCGCAGCCTGCCCTTGCTGCCCGACTGCCACCTGGTGTGCCTAGGCTACGGCAGCCCCGACTATCTCGGCCGGCTGGAAAGCCTGGCGCGTGAACTGCAGGTGGGGGACAGGGTGCGGCGTTTCGGGCCGGTGCCCCACGACATGGTGGTGCCCTATGCCCGCGGTGCCGACGTTGGGGTGTCGGCCATTGGCAACGCCTGCCTCAGTTACTTCTACAGTCTGCCCAACAAGGTGTTCGAGTACATGCATGCTGGGCTCCCCGTGGTGGCCAGCGATTTTCCAGAAATGGGGCGGGTGGTGCGCGAATATGGGGTTGGGCGGGTCTTCAACCCCGAAGATCCCGGGGATCTGGCGCGGACCGTGCGGGAGCTGCTCGACAATCCCGAGGAGTTGCAACGCATCAGGGAGCACGCCGCCCAGGCCCGCGAGCGCTTCTGTTGGGAGCGCGAAGGGGCCAAGCTGGCCGAACTCTACGCGGTTTTCGAGCAGGAGGGGCGCCCGTGACTTCTTGTGGCGCAGGGAGCCGCGGGGGGTACCGGGTGCTGCACGCCCCTTCCATGGTGGGGGGCAACCCGCAGGGACAGAGCCGGGCGCTGCGCCGGATCGGGGTGGATTCCATCGCGTTGGCCCTTGCGAAAAGTGTCTACAGCTACCCCAGCGACGTCGTCGTCTGGCAGGGGGGGGAGAGACTGCCCCTGCGTGAATTGAAGCGGTGGCTGGCCATGCTGCGTTACCTGCCCCGAGCGGATGTTGTGCACTACAATTTCGGCACCACCCTGGCCGCACCGCCTTTTTTCGACGTGCGGCAGGGGCGTTATTCCAAGCACAAGGCGTTCTGCGTCTATGCCGAGATGCTGCAGGAACTCGAGCTGCGCTATCTTGCGTTCAGGAAAGTTCCAGTGTTCGTGACCTATCAGGGTGACGACGCCAGGCAGGGCGACTACTGCAGAGCACATTTTGAACATACCATCGCGGAGCACGTGGATCAGCATTATTACACGGCACACGGCGACACGCAGAAGCGGCGGCGCATCGCCCGAATGGCCCGCCAGGCCAGCAAAATCTACGCCCTGAACCCCGATCTGCTGCACGTCCTGCCTGCAGGGGCGGAGTTTCTGCCCTATTCCCACGTGATGCTTGACGAGTGGCAGCCGCGCTATACCCAGGGGGAGGCGCGGCCCCTGCGCTTTGTGCATGCCCCGAGCAATCGGCACGTCAAGGGCACGCAGCGGGTGTTGGAGGCCTTCGAGGCTCTGCGCGGCGAGGGGTTTTGCTTCGAGAGCATCCTGGTCGAAAACATGAGCAACAGCCAGGCCATGGCCCTGTACGCGGATGCGGACGTACTGGTGGATCAACTCTACGCCGGCTGGTACGGGGGCCTGGCGGTGGAACTCATGGCCCTGGGCAAACCGGTGGTGGTCTATCTCCGGGAGGGTGACCTGGGCTTTGTTCCTGAAGCCATGCGGCGCGACTTTCCCTTCTACCGGGCCGACAGTGATACCCTGCTCGCGGTCTTGCGCGAGATATTGCTGGAGCAGCGGGATACTTTACTGCAGCGCGCCAAGGCCAGCCGGGCCTATGTGGAGCGCTGGCATGACCCCCTGGACATCGCCAGACGGCTGCGGACCGACTACGAAGCGGCCTTGGCCAGAATCGGGCACGGGTTCCGCCCCACATAAGGGCGCGGAAGAAGACTTGCGAAGCGGTGCGACAAGAAGCAGCAAGTGACTTTCTTTGTGCCTCACGGTACAGTATGTCGTCGGGATAGCTTGCTGGAATATGATGCAAAGAGACTGGTCTAAGAACCAAAACTCTCGACATGAAGCCTGGGATCGGCTAAGGGTCTTTACCGGCATGTCGTGGTGGCCAGTCCAGCACGAGGACAGCTGACTACCGCCAGCTCACACTGTGGGTAAGGTCTGGGCAGACTTTGGGTGCAGACGATTTGGCGGCCACAGTACACAGGGGGGCGTAACCACCGGGGGATCTGTGTCGGCCGGGGGAGAGAGGCAAAGGCAATGCCGTCTCGACCACCGCGGAGCATCCTCCATTCATTAACCGAGCATACCAGGAAGGCAGGGTCGGAAAAGCTCACCTAGGCCAAACATGTTGTCGCTTCCGCTTCAGCAGCGACTCGGGACGACATGCGCCTACCCGCTCCGATCCGGTGGTTTCCTTGCAGCCGAGAGCCTATGTGCGGCATATCTGGCATTGTTTACTGGGATCAGCGCCCTGTGGCCAAGCAGCAGCTTGTTGCCGCCCTCGACGCCCAGTCCCATCGCGGTCCTGACGAGAGAGGCGTTTGGGTCGCTCCCGGTTGCGGCCTGGCGCACAACCGGCTGACCATCATCGATACCACCACGGGGCAGCAGCCCATGGTCAGCCAGGACGGGCGTTTTGCGCTCGTCTACAATGGCGAGGTCTACAATTTTCAGGATTTGCGCCGCGAACTCGAAGGCTTGGGTGCGCGCTTCGTCTCTGCCTCGGACACGGAGGTGGTTCTGGCCGCCTACGCCCAATGGGGGCCGAACTGCGTTGCACGCTTGCGAGGCATGTTCGGTTTCGCGGTCTGGGACACGGCGGAGCGGAGCCTGTTTCTGGCGCGGGACCGCATGGGCATCAAGCCCCTGGTCTACTGCTGCACCCCCGCCTTCACCGCTTTTGCCAGCGAACTGCAGGGGCTGCTGGCCCTGGCGGACATCGACAGGACCCTGGATCTTGAAGCCCTGGATCTGTACCTGCACTACCAGTATGTGCCCGATCCCTGGACCATCTATCGGCAGGTCCGCAAGCTCTCTCCGGCCCACACCCTGCTGCTGCATCCCGGGGCGGTCGTGTTGCGGATCGGCTGCGCAACACGAAAGCAGGACGCGACCTGGCGGTCTGGG
>CAZNSV010000100.1:0-9680 GCA_964575775.1 uncultured Desulfovibrionaceae bacterium | reverse complement strand
TTCGAGCATGGCATCCTGCACCGCTGGCACCAGGGCATGGCCACCGTGGAGACCGTGTTCGTCAACAATTTCGACTTCTACATGAGCTTCGGCATCGGCCTGGGCCTGGCCATCGGCGCCATCGGCATATACAGCGTTGTGCGCTCCTTCCGGAGTACCGGCCGCCAGGGCAAGCTGGACTTCAGCCTGCTGCTCAATCCGCCCAAGGGGCGCGGCGACATCAACCTCTGGATCTCCATCGGCATCTACGTCGTCTCCACCATCGCCTACATCCTGCTCTGCGTGTGGCTGGTGCCGTCCTTTCCCTGGATCTTTTTCGCGGCCTACGGCTTCATCTACACGCCCCTGGTCTCCTACATCACGGCCCGCATGGAAGGCATTGCGGGGCAGTTCGTGAGTCTGCCCCTGGTGCGCGAGGCCTCGTTCATCGCCGGGGCCAAGTATTTCGGCTACCAGGGTATCGAAATCTGGTACGCCCCCATCCCGATCCACAACTATGGCGAAGCCACGGTGCAGTTCCGGCAGATCGAACTCACGGGCACCAGCCTGCGGGGCATCATCAAGGCCGAAATCGTGGTCTTCCCGGTGGTCATGGCCGCCTCGCTCATCTTCTCCCAGTTCCTCTGGCAGCTTGCGCCCATCCCCTCCTCGTCCTTTCCCTATGCCCAGGAAATCTGGCACCTGCAGGCCCTGAACACCCTCCTGATGCAGACCTCCACCCTGGAGGGCGACGCCCTGTTCTACCAGGCCCTGTCCGGGCCGTACGTGGGCGCGGGGCTGGTCTTCGGCCTGGGCACCTACATGCTCCTGGCCATGTTCGGCCTGCCCGTGATGCTGGTCTACGGCGTGGTGCGCGGCCTGGGGCAGAGCACCCCCCACGGCATGATCCTGGAGTTGCTGGGCGCACTGCTGGGGCGCTACTACTTCCTCAAGCGCTACGGCGCCATGTGGCGGCAATACGCCCCGGTGCTCCTGGCGGGATTCTCCTGCGGCATGGGGCTGGCGGGCATGTTCGCCATGGGCTGCACCCTGATCCTCAAGTCGCTGGGGCGCCTGGCCTACTGACGAGCAGGACGGCACGACGCGCGGCACGACGGCGCTGAACACGAGCGGGGTTTGCAGCGGGGGAATCCAGACGAGGGGGGCGCCGCCAAGGCGGGAAAGCGGATCAGAACAGGACGGTGATGAGCTTCTCGGCCACGGGGCTGAAGAACGCCACGGCCAAGGCGGTCAGGGCGATGAGCACCTTGATCATGATGTCGAGGCGCGCGAGCTTGGCATCGATGGAGCCGAACCGCACCTCCATGTCCGTGCGCAGGGTGGCGTTGTCGCCCTTGAGATCCGTGCGTAGATCAGCGAGATCCTGCTTGAATTCCGTGCGAAAGTCTGCAAGGTCCTGCTTGAGCTCCGTGCGTAACCCAGCGATATCCTGTTTGAACTCCGTGCGTAACTCCGCGAGATCCTGCTTGAACTCCGTGCGCAAGTTCGCAAGGTCCTGCTTGAACACCATGCGCAGCTCAGCGAGATCCTGCTTGAACTCCATGCGCAGCTCAGCGAGATCCTGCTTGAATTCCGTACGCAGATTGGCCAGGTCGGCCTTGGTGGCGATCTCGCCGAGCAGGGACACCATCACGCGGGTGTCGGTGGATTGGAACGCCTCGACCACCGGCCGGGCCTTTTCGGGCCCCAGGGCGTCCTCCATGGCTTTGATCTGTTCGTAGGTCAGCATGAATTCACCATTGCCCCGCGTACAGGGGGAAGTCAAGCCGCCGAACCGTCACGTCCCGGTGGCTGCGGCCCAGTGCGTCACGGGGGAAGAAACAGGCGAGAGTACGTAACGGCTCAGAGCAGCTTGAGCGCGGCCACCACCGCCAACACCACGGCCAGCATGGCGCCCATGCGTATGGTCAGTCTGACCTCCAGATCCTTGATGGTCGTCTGCAGCTCCGCCTTGGTCTGCTCGAGGTCGCGCTTCAAATCGCCGCGGAGCAGTTCAATCTCCCGCTCCAGGCGTAACAGATCCTGCCTGGTGGCCAGGGAATCCTTGAGGCGCTCATCGAAAACTTCGAAGGCCTCGATGATGGGGCCTGCCTTCTCGGGGCCGAGCGAATTTTCCATGGCTTTGATCTGTTCGTAGGTCAGCATGAGTTCACCATTGCCCCGCGTACAGGGGGAAGTCAAGCTTCCGCCAGCGTGTGCCCCACTCGCAGTCACGCGTGGCTGCAGGACCGTGCGCCCCGCTCCTTGCGCGGTGTCGCTCCACCGGCAAACCCGCCGCGCACTTTTCCGGGCATCACGCACTGGACGAATGGCGGAAAGTATGTATTATAGGAAACTGATGCGCCCGAATGAGGACCCGCGGCCCTGGCCGAGGGGGTCGCGGCGCGTCTTTTCCCGTGCCGCCCTCACCCGGCGGCCACCAACCACGAAAACTCAGTGAGGTATCGCACGATGGCATCCTTGAAAGGTAGCAAAACCGAAAAGAACCTGCTGACCGCCTTTGCCGGCGAGTCCCAGGCCCGCAACCGCTACACCTACTACGCCTCCCAGGCCAAAAGCGAAGGCTACGTCCAGATCTCCGACATCTTCACCGAGACCGCCAACCACGAGAAGGAGCACGCCAAGCGCCTCTTCAAGTTCCTGGAAGGCGGCGAACTGGAAATCACCGCCGCCTTTCCGGCCGGCATGATCAAGAGTACCCTGGAGAACCTCAAGGATGCCGCCGGGGGCGAGAACCACGAGCATACCTCCATGTACCCGGAGTTCGCCACCATCGCCGCCGACGAGGGCTTCCAGGAAATCGCCGCCGTCTTCCGCGCCATTGCCGTGGCCGAAAGCTACCATGAGCGCCGCTTCCTGGCCCTGGCCAAGACCATCGAGAACGGCACCGTGTTCAAGCGCGGCGAGAAGGTCACCTGGCGCTGCCGCAACTGCGGCTACCTGCACCAGGGGCACGAGGCTCCGGCCATGTGCCCGGCCTGCAAGCACCCCCAGGCCCATTACGAGGCCTATCACGACCATTGGCAGAGCTGCTGAAGACCCTGTCGGTCCTCGGCTCAAGTGTCGCAACACGCGCAACAAAGGAGTCTCATCATGGCCGAATTGCTGGAAGTCTACAAGTGTAACGCCTGCGGCAACATCGTCGAAGTCCTGCATGCCGGAGGGGGCGAACTGGTCTGCTGCGGCGAGCCCATGAAGCTCTTCAAGGAAAACACCGTGGATGCGGCCAAGGAAAAGCACGTGCCCGTGATCGAAAAGACCGCCGACGGCTACAAGGTCAAGGTGGGCAGCGTGGCGCACCCCATGGAAGAGAAACACTGGATCGAGTGGATCGAGCTCATTGCCGACGGCAAGGTCTACCGCCAGTTCCTGAAGCCCGGGCTGGCCCCCGAAGCCGAATTCTGCATCAAGGCGGACAAGGTCTCGGCCCGCGAGTACTGCAACCTGCACGGCCTCTGGAAGGCCGACGCCTAGTTGCCCCTTTGCCCGCCCCGCGCTCCTTGGGTTCGGGGCGGGCTCGTTTCCGACCGCCTGCGGCGCGATTGCCGCGCCCCTTGCGGCATGATAAGCAGGCCGAAAGCGGTTTCAGCGACGAACAACCACACCTTATGCGAGGCATCGAGCATGGATAGCTACGTTTGCAACATCTGCGGCTACGAGTACGACCCGGCCCAGGGCGATCCCGACAACGGCGTCAATCCCGGCACTGCCTGGCAGGACGTTCCCGATTCCTGGGTCTGCCCCATCTGCGGTGCGCCCAAGTCCGAGTTCAGCAAGGCCTGATCCGGCCCCCTGACCCCAATTGTCCGTGCCTGAGCCCGCCTGCCCCGGGCGGCTTACGCACGACCACAGCCCAACGAGGAGCACCATGAGGCCATTGGAACTGAAACCCGGCGTCTACTGGGTCGGTGCGGTGGACTGGAACAGCCGCGACTTCCACGGCTATTCCCTGTCCCCCCAGGGCACCACCTACAATGCCTATCTCGTCGTGGACGAGAAGATCACCCTCTTCGACACCGTGAAGGACGACCACGTGGGCGAGCTGCTCTGCCGCATCTCCCAGGTGGTGGACCCTGAAAAGATCGACTACATCGTGGTCAACCACCTGGAGCCCGACCACGCGGGCTGCCTGCCCAAGCTGATCGAGCGCTGCAAGCCGGAGAAGGTCTTCTGCTCGCCCATGGGCGAGCGGGCCATGCAGGCGCACTTCCACCAGGACGGCTGGCCCGTGCAGGTGGTCAAAAGCGGCGACAGCATCAGCCTGGGTAAGCGCGACGTGCACTTCCTGGAGACCCGCATGCTGCACTGGCCCGACAGCATGTTCTCCTACATCCCCCAGGACAAGCTGCTCATCTGCAACGACGCTTTCGGCCAGAACTACGCCGGGAGCGAGCGCTATGCCGACGAGATCCCGCGCCCCTTGCTGGAGCAGGTGATGAAGGAGTACTACGCCAACATCGTGCTGCCCTACTCCTCGGTGGTGCTCAAGACCCTGGATCAGGTGGCGGCCATGAACCTGGAGGTGGACCTCATCGCCCCCGACCATGGCCTGATGTTCCGCGGCGACGACGTGGCCTTCGCCCTGAACAGCTACCGGGCCTTTGCGGAGCAGAAGCCCAAGAAGAAGGCCGTGATCACCTACGACACCATGTGGCACAGCACCGAGAAGATGGCCCTGGCCATTGCCGAGGGGCTGGAGCAGGAGGGCGTGGCCGTGCGCATCCTCATGCTCAAGAACAACCACCACAGCCGGGTGATGACCGAGATCTTCGACTCCGCCGCGGTGCTGGTGGGCTCGCCCACCCACAACAACGGCATCATGCCCAACGTGGCGGGCATGCTGACCTACATGAAGGGGCTGCGCCCCCAGAACAAACTGGGCGCGGCCTTCGGTTCCTTCGGCTGGAGCGGCGAGTCCGTGAAGGTCATCAGCGAGTGGCTGCAGTCCATGAACGTGGAACTGGTGGCCGACCCGGTGAAGGTCAAGCACGTGCCAGCCCACAGCGACCTCTCGGCCTGCTTCGAGCTGGGGCGCAAGGTCGGCCAGGCCGTCAACGCCAAATTGGGCTGATCGGCCCGACGCGAAACCTCGAAAAGCCAACGGGGGGAGCCTTCGCCGAAGACTCCCCCCGCTGCATTTTACTTGCCGATTTCGTTCCACCGCGCTGCTACAGCTACGCGTTTCCCGAAAACGCTCACCATCCCGCAAGCCGAACAGGTCCTAGGCCGAGGACTCCCGGGGCTCACGCCCGGCCTTGCGTGCCGCCCGCCGCGCCTCCTTCTCCGCCTTCCTGGCCGCCTTGCGCTCCAGGCGCAGGCGCTTGGCTTCGCCCCGGGGAGCGTAGGCCAGGGAGCAGAGCACCGGCACCACCACCAGGGTCAGGAGCGTGGCCACGCCCAGGCCGAAGATCACGGCCACGGCCATGGGCCCCCACCACTGGGAGGACTCGCCCCCAATGTCCCAGCGCAGGTTGATGAAGTCGTAGCTCACGCCCGTGGCCATGGGCAACAGGCCCAGCACCGTGGTGATGGCCGTGAGCATCACGGGACGGAAGCGCGTGAGCCCCGTGCGCACCAGCGCCTCCCGCACCTCCATCCCCTTGGCGCGCAGCTGGTTGAAGTAGTCGATGAGCACGATGGCGTTGTTCACCACCACCCCGGCCAGGGAGATGACGCCCACGCCGGTCATGATCACCCCGAAGGCCGTGCCCGTGACCAGGAGCCCCAGGAACACGCCGATGAGGGAGAGCACCACCGAGGTCAGCACGATGAGCGGCGCGATGAAGGAGTTGAACTGGCTCACCAGCACCAGGAAGATGATGAACACCGCGGAAACGAAGGCCTTGCTCAGAAAGGCCTGGGCCTTGGCCTGCTCCTGCTGCTCGCCGGTGAAGGCGTAGGAATAGCCCCGGGGCCAGGGGATGTCCGCGATGCGGCGCTCGATCTCCTTGATCACGTCGTTGGCCAGGACGCCGTCGACGTCCGCGGACACGGCCACCATGCGCTTCTGGTCGATGCGGTTGATGCCCCCGAGACCCGAGCCCACCACCACCGAGGCCAGACTGGTGAGGGGCACGGGTTCGCCCTTGGGGCCCGAGACTGTAAGCCGCTTGAGCGCCTCCACGGAACCCCGCTCGCTCTCCGGCAGCCGGGCGATGATGTCGTACTCGTCCTTGCCCTCGCGGTACACCCCCACCTTGGCGCCGTTGATGGCGGTCTTGACCGTGTAGGCCACCTGGTAGGTGTCCAGCCCCAGCAGGGCCGTCTTCTCCTTGTCCACGCGCACCAGGATCTCCGGCTTGCCGGACACGAAGTTGTCCTTGAGGTCCACCAGACCGGGGATGTCCTCGATGCGCTTGCGGATGGTCTGGGCCAGTTCTCCCAGCACGTGGCTGTCTGTGCCGTAGATTTCCATGTTGACCGGCTTGCCCGTGGGGGGACCGCCGCTCTCCTTTTCCACCTGCACTTCCGCCCCCTTGATACTCTGCTGCAGACGGTCGCGCAGTTCCGCCACGATTTCCGAAGAGGGGCGGGAGCGTTCGTAAATGTTCTTGAAGTCCAGGGTCACGGTGGAGAGATGCATGCCCGTGGCGCCGTGGGAAAAGCTGTCGCCCTGGGCCTGCCCCGTGGAGCCGATGACGTGACGGATGTCCGGGTACTCCATGGCCATGGCCTCCACCTGGCGCACGAAGGCGTCCGAGGCCTCCAGGTTGGTGCCCACCGCGGCCTTGATGGTGACGTAGGCGCGCTGGGGCTCCACGTCCGGGAAGAACTCCACGCCCTTGCCGTACGTGCCGAAGGCCATGGCCGAGACCACCAGCATGACGAAGGCCGTGAACACCGTGAGCAGGCGGTGGCGCAGGCTCCAGAGCAGCAGGGCCCGGTAGGCCCGCTTGCTGCGGGAGAGCTGCTCGACCCCTTGTTCCTGGGGCGCGGCAACGCCGCGCGGCATCTTGGTGGTCTGCCAGCGGGCCGAGAGCACGGGGTTGACCACCAGGGCCACGAACAGGGAGCCGAAGAGCGCCAGGATCACGGTCTTGGGCAGGAAGGACATGAACTCGCCCATGATGCCGGGCCAGAAGATCATGGGCAAAAAGGCGCCCACCGTGGTCAGGGTGGAGGTGATCACGGGCCAGGCCACCTCGGCGGTGCCCTCCAGGGCAGCCTCCATGCGGCTCTTGCCCTCCTGCATGTGGCGGTAGATATTCTCCACGATGACGATGCCGTTGTCCACCAGCATGCCCAGGGCCAGGGTCAGGGAGAAGAGCACCACCATGTTCAGGGTGATGCCCAGGGCGTAGAGCAGCGCAAAGGTGATGAGCATGGACAGGGGAATGGCGCAGGACACGAACAGGGCCGAGCGCCCCCCGATGAAGAGCAGCACCACCGCGAGCACCAGCAGGAGCCCGCTCAGGATGTTGTTCTCCAGGTCCGTGACCATGGTGCGGATGTCCTCGCTCTGGTCCGCGGTGAGGCTGATCTCCAGGGCCGGCGGAAACAAGGGGCGCAACTCCTCCACCACCCGCTTCACTTCGTCGGTGATGGTGATGATGTTCTCGCCGCTGCGCTTCTTGATGAGCAGGGTCACGCTTTGCTGCCCGTCGATGCGACTCTTGGAGAGCGGGTCCTTGTGGTGGTCCAGGATGGTGGCCACGTCCCGCAGGTACACGGGGCGTCCGTCGCGCACAAAGGCCACGATGCTGTTGATCTCTTCGGGGTGCTGGAAATCCTCGGGCACGCGCACCTGGTAGCGCGCGTCGCCGATGTCCATGCTGCCCCCGGGCATGTTCACGTTGCCCGTGGTGAGCGCCGCAATGAGACTCTGCACCGGCATGTTGTAGAAGCCCACCCGGTCCAGGTCGAAGAGCACGTGGATCTCGCGCTCCAATCCGCCCACCACCTCGGCGTCCAGCACCCCGGGGATGCTCTCGAAGCGGTCCTCGAAGTCCTCGGCAAAGGTCTTGAGGCGCTTGAGGCTGAAGGGGCCCGAGAGCACCACGTTGATGATGGGGAACTCCGAGAAGTTGGCCTCGCTGATCACCGGGTCGTCCGGCATTTCCGGAGGCAGGTCCTTCTTGGCCTGGTCCACCTTGTCGCGCACCTTCTGCAGGGCGTCGTCGATGTCCACGGAAGGCAGGAACTTAATGGCGATGAAAGAACTGCCGTCATTGGAGATGGAACGGATTTCCTCCACGTCCGCGATGCCCTTGAGCTTGCGCTCCAGGGGGATGGTGACCAGGGTCTCCATGTCCGCCGGAGCCACGCCCTCGTAGGTGGTGGTCACGAAGATGTAGGGGATGGTGATGTCCGGCGAGGACTCCCGGGGGAGCACGGCATAGCTGTACATCCCCGCCACCACGATGAAGATGAGCAACACCAGCACCGTGCTCTGGCGCTGGATTGACGTACGGTCGATGATCATTGGGTCACCACCGCCATACCTTCTTCAACCTGGTTCTGCCCCCGCACGATGAGCCGCTCGCCGAGTTCGAGCCCCTTGAGGATCTGGATGCGGTCGTTCTGGATGACCCCCAGTTCCACGGTGCGGGCCACAGCCCGGCCGTCCTGCTCCACGTAGAGTACCCGCTCGCCCCCCTTGTCCACCAGGGAGAACAGCGGCGCCGTCACGGCCGCGAGGATCTGACGCCGCAGGAAACGCACCCGCGCGGCCATGCCCGGCCGGATGCGCCGGTCCGCGTTGTCCACCACCACCCGCACCCGGAAGGTTTTGGTGGAGGCGTCGGCCCGCGAGGCCACGAAATCCACCTTCCCGTCCCAGTGCTCCTCGGGGTAGGCATCCACCGTGACTCGGGCCATGTCCCCGGGCTTGATGAACCGGATGTCCATTTCAGGCACGTTCACATGGAAACGCAGGGTGGCGATGTCCACCAGGTCCATCACCGGGTCGCCCTGGTTCACATACTCGCCGGGGTCCACGAAACGGTGCTCCACCACGCCGGAAATGGGCGAATGTACCTTGCCCTGCTCATAGTTCACCTGGGCCTCGCGCAGGTTGCTCATGGCCCGGATCAGTTCCGTGTCGGCCTGCTCCAGTTCTTCCTTGGAAAGCACCTGCCCCGCAAAGAGCTGGCGCCGCCGCAGGGCCGCAGCCTCGGCCAGTTCCTTGGAGGCCTCGGCACGTTCCAGGGCAGCTGCCAGGGCATTGAGGTCGATCTTGGCCAGGAGTTCGTCCTTTTTCACCGTTTCGCCCTCGGTGAACCCCACCCACTCCACGCGCCCGGCCCGCTCAGCGGACAGGCGCACGTCGTGCAAGGCCTCGGCCTCGCCCGGCAGGGTCAGGATATCCAGCATGGTGCGAGGCTCCACAGTTTCCAGAACCACCAGCACCGTCCGCTCCTGGGGGGCCGCGGTCTCCTCCGGCTCCGCGTTGCCGTCGCTGCAGCCAGTGACGCCCCCGAGCAGGAGCGGCAGCAACAGCAGCGCCGCAAGTCGCAACATCAAACCGCTCATGACAACACCTGTTCCTTTTCGCCCCCAGATTTCGCTACCAAGACGACATCCGCGTCTTCCTCCGCCCGACGCTGCCGGGCGCGGTGCTGCTCCATTACGGCCTGCAGCCCGCCCAGGGAGAACGTCACCACATGTTCGGCCAGGGGCAGCACGTCCTCGGGCCCCCGGTACAAACCCGTATTCAACCTGTCGATGATGGGCCGCGCATA
>CAZNSV010000099.1:0-9724 GCA_964575775.1 uncultured Desulfovibrionaceae bacterium | reverse complement strand
CGCTGTGCTGGGTGGGTTTGGTCTTCAGCTCCCCGGCGGTCTTGATGTAGGGCACCAGGGTCAGGTGCACGTAGAGGATGTTCTCCTTGCCCAGGTCGCTGCGCAGCTGGCGGATGGCCTCCAGAAAGGGCAGCCCCTCGATGTCGCCCACGGTGCCGCCGATCTCGATGATGGCCACGTCCATGGCGTCGTCCGCCAGGCTCAGGATGGCGCGCTTGATCTCGTCCGTGACGTGGGGGATGACCTGCACCGTGCCGCCGAGATAGTCGCCCCGGCGCTCCTTGTTGATGACGCTGTTGTAGATGGAGCCCGAGGTGTAGTTGTTGCGCTGGGTGGTGAAGATGTCCAGGAAGCGCTCGTAGTGCCCCAGGTCCAGGTCGGTCTCGGCGCCGTCCTCGGTGACGAAGACCTCCCCGTGCTGAAAGGGGTTCATGGTGCCGGGGTCCACGTTGATGTAGGGGTCGAGCTTCTGGATGGTGACCTTGAGGCCCCGGGCGATGAGCAGCGCGCCGAGGGAGGCGGCGGCCAGCCCCTTGCCCAGGGAGGAGAGCACCCCCCCGGTCACGAAGATGAATTTGGTTCTCATGGGTGTTCCTTTGTCGAGATGCTGCGGTTTTCTTTTCATGGCTCTCTGGGTTCCGAGTCTGCGGAATGGAATAAACACCTGGCATCAACGTTGCCGATGGGGGCACCCGCCCCGGCGGCAGGCCACGCACGCAAAAAAACGGCAAGGGAGACGCGTGTCCGCGTCCCCCCCTGCTGGAAACGCCCTGCGTGTTGACGACGCCCCCCTGCCGGCACTATGGTCTCTGCGGCGGACAGGGTTGCGGCGTCGGGTATCCGGCTGGCTTTCCTGAGCATTGACCGCTGGTTGCAGGAAAAAGTTCCTGGCGGCACAGTGCCCCTGGTCCTGGAACTCCTGTTTCCCTGATGTGGCGGGCGAAGTCAAGACACATTTTTTCACCTTTCCCCCGGAGGATACCCCATGACCCAGGTCAACACCCTGGTCATCACCGGCTACGGCACCAACTGCGAAGTGGAGTCCGCCCATGCCGCCCGCAGCGCCGGCGCGGACCGCGCCGACATCGTGTTCTTTTCCGACCTGGTGGCCGGTCGGGTCCGGCTCTGCGACTACAACTTCATCGTCTTCCCCGGCGGCTTTCTGGACGGCGACGACCTGGGCGCGGCCCAGGCCGCGGCCCTGCGCTGGCGCTACGCCGTCACCGCCCAGGGCGAGCCCCTCCTGGACCAGCTCCTGGCCTTCCGCGACCAGGGCGGCATCATCCTGGGCATCTGCAACGGCTTCCAGCTCCTGGTGAAGCTGGGGCTGCTGCCCGCCTTGCCCCTGGGGGACGCGGCCCACGGCCTGGAGCGCCAGGTCTCTCTGGGGCACAACGACTCCGCCCGCTTCGAAGACCGCTGGGTGCATCTTCGTGTCAACACCCAGAGCCCCTGCGTCTTCACCCGGGGCCTGGAGCGGCTCTACCTGCCCGTGCGCCACGGCGAGGGCAAGCTCGTGCCCAAGGACGACGCCCTCCTGGACCTCCTGGAGCAGCACAACCTCGTGACCCTGCGCTACGCCGACCCCGAGACCGGGGCCCCCACCCAGCGCTACCCCGAAAACCCCAACGGCTCCCCCAGGGGCATCGCCGGGCTCACGGACCCCACCGGCCGCATCCTGGGACTCATGCCCCATCCCGAGGCCTTTGCCCACCCCACCAACCACCCCTCCTGGACCAGGGGCGATACCGCCACCCTGGGCACCGCGCTCTTCGTCAACGGCGTGCGGCACCTCAAGGGGCAGTAGCACCTTTCGGCCCGACAAGACAGCGACATGGCCAGACCCCTGCCCCAGGCTCCCGCAGCCCTGCCCGGCGGACACAGCTGGGAGTGGTTCATGGCCCAGGCCCTGGACGCCGCGGAGCTCGCCGCCGGACTCTGCGAGGTGCCGGTGGGCGCCGCGCTCCTGGACGCCGAGGGGCGGCTCCTGGCCAGGGCCTGCAACGCGCCCATCAGCTCCCGGGATCCCTCGGCCCACGCCGAGATCCGCTGCCTGCGCCAGGCCGCCGAGCTGGCGGACAACTACCGCCTGCCCGGCAGCATCCTGGCCGTGACCCTGGAGCCCTGCCTGATGTGCCTGGGCGCCCTGGTGCACGCCCGGGTGGCCGGGGTGGTCTTCGGCGCCTCCGATCCGCGCACCGGGGCCCTGGGCTCCCAGCTGCACCCCCACGCCCTGGGCTTTCTCAACCACCAATTCTGGATCAAGGGGGGCGTGCTGGCCGAGCCCTGCGGCGAGCTGCTGCAGCGCTTCTTCCGCCTGCGCCGCAAGCCGTCCGAGCCGGAGGGCGTCCCGCCCGAGGCAGGCTGCGAGGACAGGCCATGATCACCCAGCGCGAAATCCTGACCTATGACGAACTCTGCGCCCGCGAAGGCGCCCGGCTGCAGCAGGGCATGCACTACCGCATCGGGACGGGGCACAGCGTGCTGCTCATGTGCTGCCGCAAGAACGCCCCCTATGCCGACAGCCACCTGGAGCGGGGCGCCCGGCTGCTCTACCAGGGGCACGACGCCCCGCGCGGCCTGAACCTGCGCGACCCCAGGCGCGTGGATCAGCCGGAGTTCACGGCCTCGGGCCGCCTGACCCAGAACGGCGCCTTTGCCAAGGCCGTGGAGCTGGCCGAGCAGGGGCTGCTGCCCCCGGAACGGGTCCACGTGTACCAGAAGCTGGCCCCGGGCATCTGGAGCTGGAACGGGGTTTATGTGCTGCGCGAGGCCCGGCGCGAGCACGACGGGCAGCGCCGGGTCTTCCGTTTCGTGCTGGAACCGGAACTGCCCCCGCAGCCTCTGCCCCGGAGCGAGCAGCCCCGCGGCATCCCGCCGCGCATCCGCCGGGCGGTCTGGCAACGCGACCAGGGGCGCTGCGTGCTCTGCGGCGCCACCGAGGACCTGCACTTCGACCACATCATCCCCTACAGCCGGGGGGGCAGCTCCCTCTGCGCCGAGAACGTCCAACTGCTCTGCAGCCGCCACAACCTCAGGAAGAGCGCCAGGATTTAGAGCATCGACACGGTTTCAGGGCAGAGTCTTGCAGCAAGGCGGCAATGCGCTGCAACGACGAAGGCCCGGGGGGGGGCCGGGCCTTGTCAGGGAGTGAGGAGCACCGGGGCCGCAGGGTCAGGCTTCGGCCAGGGTGTTCTTGGGGGTAGGCTTCAGGTAGAGAATGGACATGGCGCTCAGTTTCTTGTCGATCTCGCGCCCCTGGTCCAGGGCCCGCTGCCGGAGCAGCTCCTTTTCACCGAAGCTGATGGCGTCGGTCAAACAGACCTCGGCGCAGACCGGCAGTTGGCCCGTGGTGACCCGCGCGAAGCAGAGTTCGCACTTGTGGGCCTTGTTGCGCACCGGGTCGAACTGGATCACGTTCCAGGGGCAGGCCTCGATGCAGGCCCGGCTCCCCGTGCACTTGTGCGGGTCGATGCGCACGATGCCGGTCTGGGGGTCCTTGCTGATGGCCTCTGCCTTGCACGCCTTACTGCAGGGGGCGTTCTTGCACTGCTGACAGGGCACCACCCAGGAGTTCACCGCCACCCGGGGGTATTCCCCCGAGCGCCGCGACTCCACCCGCAGGTAGTAGGGGATGGTCATGGGCATGGCCGTGGCGTGGTCCACCAGGCCGTAATGGTTCCGGCAGGCCACGATGCAGGTCTTGCAGCCGATGCAGCGGTCCAGGTCGATCATCAAGCTCAGCTGGCTCATAACGCCTCCTTGTTACCCGATGCGCACGCGGGTGGACACGTGGGATTCGCCCCCCACGAGGTCCTGCCAGTCCAGGGTCATCCCGGAGTCCGGGATGAGGATGTTGTCGCTCACGCCCGCGCCGGTGGCCGCCACGCGCCCCACGCTGGATCCGAAGCCGTGGTGCAGGCCGATGCAGTCGGGGCGGATGCGTTCCGTGACCTTGGCCCGGACCTGCACCGTTCCGGTGCGGGAGCGCAGGGTGACGGTGTCGCCGTCCGCGATACCGTGGCGGGACGCGGTGGCGCTGTTGATCAGGGCCGGATTCTCGTACAGCCCGCTCACGGGGTCGCGCAGTTGCGGGTTGTTGTGGCTCCACTGGCCGCTGCCCTGGTGGAAGATGCTGCGGTAGGACACCAGGATGTAGGGGTACTCGGCCACGTCGGCCTCATATTCCGGCGCCAGGCCGGGACGCGGCAGGGCCTGGCCGATGTCTTCCAGGTCCTCCCAGTAGAGGTGGACCTTCTTGCTGGGCGTGCCGAAGCCGTGCTCCTTGTACTTGCGAAAGCCCATGGTCCCTGGCGACCAGAGCCCGCCCAGGGCCCGGAGCTTCTCCACCGAGAGCCCCAGCCCGGCCAGCTGGGTGTCGTAGTAGGCCACGTCGTCCTGGAACTGGAAGTACTCCGGGGTCAGGCGCTTGCCCAGCTCGATGAAGACCTCGTTGGAGTGGCGGCACTCGCCGGGCGCGGCCACCAGGGGCTGGCGCAGGGCCACGCCGTGGCCGAAGTTGTACCACCAGGGCATGTAGAGCAGTTCCCAGCGTTCGAAGTAGCTCTTGTCCGGCAGCACCAGGTCCGCGAAGCGCGAGGTCTCGGAGAGCATCAGCTCGTAGCTGACCAGCAGCTCCAGCCGGTACTCCTCGCCCTGGTCGCCGGGCAGGGTCACGGCCTTGCGCCACTCCTCCTGCCCCATTTCCGTGAGGGCCGGGTTGGCCTCGGCCACGATCAGCACCTTGAGCCCACCGTCCTTCACGGCCTGGGCCTCGTACCAGGTGGGCTCCATGATGAACCCGTACTTGGCGAACTTGTCCTTGTGGGGGCCGGTGTTGTGCCAGCCCTTGGCCAGGTCCGACGGAGGGGGCGCGGGCTCCACCGCGGCCAGGGGCGTCAGGCCCGGCAGGGGCTGCCCGCCGGGGTTGTCCAGGTTGCCGGTGAGGGCCAGGAAGATGGCCCAGGCATGGCCGAAGTCCAGGGCCTGCCCCAGCATGATGCCCTTGAAGCTGTCCACCCCCACGGAGGGCGCCGCGGCGCAGAGCTCGGCGAGCTTGCGGATGTCCGCCGCGGGCACGTCGCACACCGCGCTCATGGCCTCGGGGGTCTTGTCCTTCAGGAAGGACTGGAGCCTGGCGAAGTCGCCTTCCCGCACCCAGTGCGCCACGAACTCCTTGTCATAGAGTTCCCGCTCCACCAGATGCTGACACATGCCCAGGAACAGGGCCGTGTCGCCCGAGGGCTTGATGGGGATCCACCAGTCGGCCTTGGCCGCGTCCGCGGTGAACAGGGGATCGAGCACCACCAGCTTGGCGCCCCGGGCCTGGGCATTCAGGATGTCCCGGGGTACGGCGGCGTTGTCCAACCCGCCAAAGGCGTGGCGTCCGGCCAAGATGATCACCCCGCCCTTGGGCACGGTGAAGAAGGCCGGGGGGATGTGGTGGTTGGGCACCCCGCCGAAGCACTTGAGGTGGGCCAGGATCTTGGCCGAGTCGCAGTGGGGCAGGGCGGTGTTGATGAACCCGCCGTAGGCGTTGAGGAAGCGCCACTTGGGATCGGTGATGGAGTGGGGGAAGAAGCTGGCCGTGAGCTTGTGGGCCTCCCCGCGCTCGCGCAAGGCCGCCAGCTTGGTGGTGAGCAGGTCCAGGGCCTCGTCCCAGGTGATGCGCGCGAAGCGCCCCTCTCCGCGCTTGCCCACGCGCTTGAGGGGGTGGGTCAGGCGGTCGGGGTTGTACTGCAGGGAGACGCCGGACATGCCCTTGACGCAGGCCTTGCCGTGCCCCCTGGGGTTGCCGCGGATCTCCATGACGCGCCCGCCCTGGATGCGTGCCAGGATGGCGCATTCCGCCTTGCACTGGTAACACATGGTGGGATGCCAGCCGTCTTGTACCATGGCGGTCCTCCTTGCTTTGCCGTTCCGGCGCTCCCCGGCGCCGGGCAGTGTTCATCGGGGTGGTGGGGGCCGGGCAACTCACTCCCCTTGCGGGGGCACCCGGCCGGGGTAGTCCGGGTAGCGGGCCCGGAAGCCCCGCACCACGCCCCAGGTCAGGGCCGCGAAGCCCAGGAACAGACCCCAGACCACGGGGTTCCAGGCCGCAAAGTCCATGGCGTCCTCCTCAGAGTTTGAGCATGAACGAGGTCTTCTGTTTGTAGAGCTCCATGACGCGTTTGGGGTTGGACACGAGTTGGAAGGGGATGCCCACGAAGAGCACGCCCCCGATGCAGTTCCCGAGCACGGTGAAGAGTTGGTTGTGGGCCCAGCCGTACTGTCCGAAGCCCCAGTGCAGCAGGACCGGGGCCTGGACCCCCATACCGGCCGCCGCGACCAGGTAGGCCTCCTGCTGGAACAGGGGCAGGGCCAGGAACCCGATGTTGGCGATGCAGTGTTCCGTCATGCCCGCCACAAAGGCCAGGGGACCGTAAGCGGCCAGGGCGATCTTGGCCATGTCGCCCTCGGCCTTGACGAAGAGAATGGCCGCCGTCTGCAGCATCCAGGTGCAGACCACGGCCATGACGAAGCACTGGGTGGCGGTGTAGCCCAGCTTGGCCACCCCGATGGCGTGGGACTTGGCCAGCCAGGGCCAGGCCGCGTAGGCCCCGCTCTTGCTGATCAGCCACATGAAGAACATGCTGCCCAGGAAGTTGCCCACATAGCCCAGGGCCACCCCCCAGACGAACCACCCCCAGCCGATGCGGCGGTGGAACACGCCGATGATGCCGATGTACATGTCCGCGGTGACCAGGGTCATGCCCGAGACCATGATGATCACCAGGGAAAACATGAACACCAGCCCCATGAGCAGGTTGGCCAGGCCCGGTGCCAGGTTCTCACCCACTCCGGCGGACACGGACAGGGCCAGGGTGGCGCCGAACACCACCATGGCGCCCCCCGCGAAGGATGAGATCAGGAACGCCAGGGGGCGGTTGCGCACCATGTCCCACTTGTAGGTGCAGATGTCCGCCACACGGATGACCAGTTCATCGACGTTCGCCGGCATGGGGGCACCTCCTGGCACGGGTGGCACAGGCCGTTTCCGGCACCTGCATCAGGTAAGAGCCACCCTGGAGCGAAAAAGTTCGCCCCCCCGGTGAAAAAAAATCAGTGCGGGAGCAGAAAGTTGTGCAGGTCGCAGGAGCGCTGCAGCACCCCGCGCTGCACAGCCAGGCGCATGAGTTGCCCCGTGCGCTCCGGATCCGGGCGCAGGTCGGTGAAGGTGATGTGGCGCTTGTCCAGCACCTGTGCGGCGATGTCCAGCTCCACCCCAGTGTAGCGGGCCTGGATGGCGGCCCCCTCCTTGTGGTGGCTGCCCAGGTAGTCTCCGGTGCTAAGCAGCAGGCGCAGGAACTCCTGCAGCCGCTCGGGATGGGCATGGCAGAAGGCCTCGCGCACCACCAGGATGCAGCAGCAGTGCCCGGGGCTCAGGTCCCGGGAGCGGACCAGGATCCGCCCCAACCCCTGTTGCGTGGAGCGGGTGCCCCAGGGCTCGGCGCAGAAAAAGCCGTCGATGCTGCGGCGCTGCAGGGAGTGCAGCACGTAGGAAGGGCTGATGTAGCGAGGGCTGAAGGTCCGCTCCCCCAGCGCCGAGCCGGAGGGCGCCAGGTGCGGCAGCAGCAGGCTGTGGGTGGAGATGCGGTGCGGCAGAGCCAGGACACCGTCGTGCAGCGGCGCATCCGGACGCAGGACCACGGCACTGCCGTCATGGTGCCCGTCCAGTACATAGCGAATGGGCAACCCGCTGTTGCGCAGGGCCATGGCCAGGGGCGCCATGATCAGGGCCGCGTCCAGGGTGCCGTTTTGCAGCGCCTCCACCAGCGGACTCCAGGCCAGATAGCGTTTGGGGCGGATCTCGAAGACCCGACCGTTGTGCAACTGGTGCGCGGCCATGAGCAGCAGGTGGTCCGAAATGGGCAGGTGCCCCACGCGGATGCTGTTGTCCGCCCCCGCGGCCAGTGACTTGAGCATCCGGCCACGCAGGCCGTGCAGGCGCCGCTTCACCGTGCCCAGGGGCAGGCCCAGGCTCTGGGCGATATCCTGCTGCGTCCGGCCGTGCATGTAACGCTGGATGCAGACTTCCCGGTCCGGCTCGCTCAGAGTCTCCAGCAGGCGCTGGACCCGCTCCTGCTCCAGGTGGCGGGTGCAGAGCTGGGGCGGGTCGTACAGCTCGTTGTCGGCCTGCAGCAGTTCGAGGTCGGAGAGGGAGGCAGTGGGCGGGGTCCGTCGCCGGATTCGCTGGCAACAGCGCAGCAGGATGGACCGGAACCAGCCAGGAAAGGCCGCGGGGTCCCGCAAGGACGCCAGATTGCCGTAGGCCAGGGCAAAGGCCTCCTGCAGCGCCTCCTCGGCCAGGGCGTGGTTGTCCAGCCGCCGCAGGGCCAGGGCCAGCCCCATGTCCCGGAAGCGCAGCACCACCTCGGCAAAGGCGTTCCGGCTCCCGGCCAGGGTCCGTTCGATCTGCTGCCGCAGGTCCGCCATGTCCGCCCCCCCGGGCAGTGCTCCGCCAGGTCCGTGGCATCACGACAGCGACCAGGGGCGGAGACGCTTGAGGATGCCGCTCCAGGTCCGTGATGCGGATTGTAAACCTTGGAAAGTACGGTACCAGGAGCGCGGGGGCGGCGTCAAAGGGCCTGGCAAAGAATCTCGTGTGTTGCGTCTGGCGCCTATGGTCCTGGCAGGGGGGGCGGTCCTAGGTTTCTTGGGCAGTAACGTCGTCGAATTCAGGCCGCCTTGGCGTCCTCTCGTCTCTGCCTTTTCCTGACTGTGCTGCGGCGTTCGGTAGCCGTGCCGTCCGATGCGCCACTGCTGGACGAGGAATTGCTTGGAGGCGACAAGCCCCTTGCGCATTTTCCGCCTCCGGGAGGCTCCCGCTGAAACAATTGTCAATTGTTCCAGCAAAATGCATAAGAGCGCCTAAGCCCGTTCAGGGCAAAGGCGCTCTAAAATATGGCGGAGAGGGGGGGATTTGAACCCCCGATACAGGTTTAAGCCCGTATACTCGCTTAGCAGGCGAGCTCCTTCGGCCGGCTCGGACACCTCTCCATGGGGGCGGGGGCTTGCTGGTAAGGACAGGCACCCGTCGCGTACGAAAAAAAATGTCTGGCTTGTTTTGGAAAGCTTGTCAAGGTAAATTTCGCCAGGCGGATCACTCCCCGCTGGTGCTGGAACCAAAGTGCGTATCCCGCCTTCCATCCGTCACAATCTTGGGCTATGCTGGCCTGAACCCTCGGGGCTCCCCTGCCTCGCCCGATCCTGAACGCCCGGCCTCTCGAGCGGCGGTGCCAGGCGCGAGGCAGCGGCGGATCCTTGGCCAACGAGGTGGAATGACTCGCATTACCCGACAGCTCCCGGCGCAGGTGCGGTGGCCGCACAGCGGTTCCATCTGCAGGATGGGCGAACCCCCGGCCGGGGCACAACCCGACATGATCAGGAGGTAGCTTCGTGGCAGTCAAAAAGATTCTCATGCTGGTGGGCGATTATGTGGAGGACTATGAGGTGATGGTCCCGTTCCAGATGCTGCTCATGGTGGGGCATGTCGTCCATGCCGTGTGCCCCGACAAGCAGAAGGGGCAGACCGTGCGCACGGCCATCCACGACTTCGAGGGCGACCAGACCTACAGCGAGAAGCCGGGCCACAATTTCACCCTGAACCAGGACTTCGCGGCGGTGAAGCCCGAGGACTACGACGCCCTGGTCATCCCCGGAGGGCGCGCGCCGGAGTACATCC